>MEWP01000112.1 GCA_001775395.1 candidate division Zixibacteria bacterium RBG_16_53_22
CGAGCAGATCTATAGTCTGACTTCGCTGTGCACGTTCGAGGATCGTTTCGTCATCCCGCCATCACACCGCGAGGAGGCCATCGAGATGATGGAGGACCCGTTAAATCACAAACAGGAAACAGGATTTGGGTTCCTCTCAGGGCCAAGGAGGGGGCAGTGAGCACCGAACTGCGGAGAATTCTGGATACCTTATCCGGCATTGTGTTCTATCCGATGGATAATTATAAGGCAAGAGTGAAGGACTGCCTGGATTCTCTGCAGGGAGAATCAACTCAAACAATTGAAAATATCAGAAAATTCTGGAATGATGTCGACAATTTGCCCATAAATGATTTGAGGGAGTACTTCACCCGCACATTTGATATCAACCCGCTCTGTTCACTTGAGGTTGGATGGCAACTGTTCGGCGAAAATTACGATCGTGGAAATTTCCTGGTCGTCATGAGAAGAGAAATGCGGTGCATGGGACTGGCCGAATCCAGCGAACTTCCCGACCATTTAACCCATGTGCTTCAGACATTGGGCCGCATGGAACCCGAAGCGGCGAGCGAATTCGCGTCGGCCTGTGTAATACCCGCGCTGATGAAAATGCTCGCGGGTCTCGAGGGAAAAGGAAACTTATTTGAGCCCGCGCTCCAGGCAATCTCAAATATTGTGATGGATCACTTTGGAAATTCCAAGGGGGTGGCTAATTGAGCGCTTTTCCAAACTACATTGATCAGTTCCTTCTGATGGTGCTTCCGTATGTGGCGTTTTTCACTTTCTTTTTGGTGACTATCCAGCGTTATCGCCTGCAATCATTCACTTATTCGAGTCTGTCGTCCCAGTTCCTTGAGAATGAGCATCACTTCTGGAGCCTGGTGCCGTTCCATTACGGCATCATTGCCGTCCTCGCTGGCCACCTGATCGGATTCCTGATACCAAGACAAGTGCTTCTCTGGAACAGCCATCCCCTGAGGCTCTTCGTCTTGGAACTTTCTGGCCTGATTTTCGGGGTTATGGCCGTCCTGGGTATGGCCAGCATTATGATACGACGATTCACAATGCCGCGCGTCAGGGTGGTGACCTCGACCGCCGATTGGGTGCTATACATACTGCTACTGTTCCAGGTTGTCGGCGGAGTGTATATCGCCGTCTTTTATCCCTGGGGATCATCGTGGTTTGCGGCGGCGGCCGCGCCCTACCTCTGGTCGCTTCTGAAACTCAATCCCGATATAAGCTACGTGGCCGCCCTGCCCGTCATGGTTAAATTGCATATTATCAACGCTTATCTCGTCATTGGGTTTTTCCCGTTTACGCGGTTGGTTCACGTTTTGGTGGCGCCTAATCCGTATCTCTGGCGCCGTCCGCAGGTAGTCAGATGGTATGGCAAGAGGAGTCAGGCGAGAAGGGCTTAAAAGGCAGATGGCCGATCTCAAGGGAACTCCGAATCAGGCGCTTCTTGGCGCTACCATAGGCTTCTTTTCGGGTTTTGCGGCGGTGGCTTTATTCGGTCCGACTGCCGGCAGGTTCCAGGATGTGCTTAAGCTCGACCCCGTGTTAATCGGATTTCTAATTGCCATGCCTTCACTTTCGGGATCGCTTCTGCGGATTCCGTTTTCGGCCTGGGTCGATACTGCCGGCGGCAGAAAACCGTTCATCGTCTTGCTGTTGCTTTCAATACTCGGGATGTTGGGCCTTTTCCTGGTAGTGCATTTCCTTTATCCCGAAAAATTAACTCCGAACTTGTATCCGCTGCTTCTGCTCTTGGGTCTATTGTGCGGTTGCGGCATTGCCACTTTCTCGGTAGGAATCAGCCAGGTTTCTTACTGGTTTCCTCAGAAAAGACAGGGTAGCGCTCTGGGCGCTTATGGCGGAATTGGTAATCTAGCCCCGGGGATTTTCTCATTTGCCCTGCCTATCGCGTTGACCTCCTGGGGGCTGGCCGGATCGTACCTGGCCTGGTTGCTTTTCCTGATAATTGGCACATTGCTATACGTCTTGATAACAAGAAATTCCTATTACTTTCAGCTTATCAAGAAGGGCCACGGCGCCTCCGAGGCCCGTCGGCTGGCGGGCGAACGATCGCAAGAGCTATTTCCCACGGGAAAAGTTAGAGAAAGCCTTCGTATTTCAGCCAGCATCTGGAAAACGTGGGCGCTTGTTGGAATCTATTTCGCGACCTTCGGTGGATTTATCGCGCTTACCGCATGGCTTCCGACCTATTGGAAGTCATTCCATGAGGTAAGTGCGGTTACGGCCGGAATGCTGACCGCGCTATATTCGATTCTGGCCTCGGTTATGAGGGTGGCCGGCGGCACGATCGCTGACAGGCTGGGTGGGGAACGGACAATTATGCTGTCGCTGACTGTAATGCTTGTCGGTGCGGTCCTTATGGCGACGACGGGCAATTTCAATTTATCCATTGCGGCAGAGATAATTCTGGCAATGGGCATGGGAATCACCAATGCTGCTGTTTTCAAGCTCGTTCCCCAAGAAGTGCCTCAAGCGGTCGGAGCCACCGCTGGATGGGTCGGTGGCCTGGGGGCTTTTGGAGGTTTTGCGATTCCCCCGGTAATGAGCCTCTTCGTAAGCGGACTGGGCAAGAAAGGGTATATCAGCGGCTTCTTGGTGTTCGTGGCGCTGGCTGCCATAGGGATCTTGTTAGCCTGGATTTTGGAACGCGCCCGGCAGAAGGAAATTGCTGCAGTTTCTGTTCGGAATTTATCTTTTCGGGAGCGCAAGGCGGAACGCGGCTCCAGTGGCGGAAGGATCGTAACAATTACAATATCGACTGGCCTACTCTTCAGCGTTATTGTGCTAATGCCAGGGGTTGGAGCCTACCGGCTGCCTGGAAACCAGAAGGGGTATGAACCTAATCAGCCTATAGACTTCTCGCATCGGCTCCACGCCGGAGAGATGCAGATTCCATGTCTTTATTGCCACTCGAGCGCCGAGACGAGCCGTTACGCCGGAATTCCAACGGCTGGCACTTGCATGAATTGCCATAAATTTGTTACCGCGGCGCTGGGCGCTGTAAGAGCCGAGGACGAACTAGCCGCCAAGGAAAACCGCGATCCGCGTAGGGTGGTCTCACTGGAACTAAAGAAATTATACCAGGCCCTCGGGCTCGATGAGAATTTGAACCGTGGTTCTGCAGCCGATTCCCGGCCCATCGAATGGACTAAGGTTCACAACGTGCCGGATTTTGTTTATTTCAATCATAGTTCGCACGTCAATGTCGATGTGGCCTGTCAGACCTGCCACGGCCCGGTGGAGACGATGGAGCGGGTCAGGCAGGTCGAGTCACTTTCCATGGGATGGTGCGTCAACTGCCACCGTGACGCAAATACTAACGGCCTGAACGGCCGCGCAGTGAAGGCCTCGATAGACTGCGCCGCGTGTCACTTTTGATTCTAGGAGAATATGTCCGCGGAGAAGATAGAAAAATACTGGAAGGCTACGGGGCAGGCGGACCGGCCGAAAGGGGCCGCCTCGCCCGATGAATTCCCCGCCCTCATCGAGAAGTTTGACTCGCCGCAGAGCCGACGGGGTTTCCTGCGGATCGCCGGCTTTACTTTCGCCGGGGCGGTTGTAGCAGGGTGCAGCCGGGCGCCTGTCGAAAAAGCCATTCCTTACCTGGTAAAACCCGAGGAGATCACGCCGGGCGTGGCGTATTATTATGCCTCGACCTGCGGTGGCTGCAGCGCTGGATGTGGCATTTTAGTTAAAAACCGCGACGGTCGTCCGGTCAAGCTCGAGGGCAATAAAGCCCACCCGATATCACGTGGCGGCCTTTGTGCTATCGGCCAGGCCTCGATCCTGGGATTATACGACAGCCAGAGATATAAAGGGCCCCAGATCGGGGGCAGTGACGCAAGCTGGGATCAGACTGATTCGCAAATCGTGGGCGAACTTGAAAAGATAAGAACGTCGGGAGGCGCGGTAAGGCTGTTGAGCGGTACGATCACAAGCCCTACGGCTCTGGCCACGATAGATAAGTTTCTGGGGCGGTTTTCCGATGCCCGGCATGTGGTCTATGACCCCCTTTCCGTCTCGGCCATCCTCGATTCCCATTTGCGTACGCACGGCATCCGCACACTGCCGCGGTACCAATTCGAAAAAGCCGATGTGATCGTAAGTTTCGACGCCGATTTCCTTGGCACCTGGATATCACCTGTGGAATTTTCCAAGGCGTATAGGAATGGCCGCAACCTCGAGGCCGATCGTTCAAAGTTTTCTTATCATGCGCAGTTCGAATCTCGCATGTCTCTGACCGGCAGCAAGGCCGACAAACGATATTGCGTTCCGCCGGGCGAAATCGGAGCAATCATGACTCAATTGTTTTTCGCGGTATCCGGACTGGCAGGACGCAGCGAGGGCATCGCCGATGCGCAATCATCCGTGTCGCGGGAAACCATTGATAGAATCGCAGGAAGGCTCTGGCGTTCGCGCGGCAATAGCCTCGTCGCGTGCGGGGCTCATGATGTTCGCGTCCAGATAATTTGCAATGCCATAAACGAGCTACTGGGTAATTACGGGAATACTGTCGACATCGAAAATCCATCGAATCAATTTCAAGGTAACGATTCGGAACTCGCCAAGCTGACCGGGGAAATAAAATCCGGCAGTGTCGATGCGCTCTTAATCTATGACGTTAATCCGGTCGCCGAGCTTCCGGGGGGTGAGGAATTGGCGAAAGCGGTAGCGGATATCCCACTCACGGTGAGCTTTTCCTCCAGGCCCGACGAGACAGCCTTGATAGTCAGGTATATCTGCCCGGATCATCACTTCCTGGAATCCTGGAGCGACTCGGAACCGGTGGTGGGTACTTTCGGCTTGACGCAGCCGGTAATACATCCGATTTTCAAAACGCGACCATTTATAGAGAGCCTGTCGAAATGGTCCGGCTCCAATAAAGCTTCTCACGACCTTATAAGGGACCGCTGGAGGGAGGAAATCTTTCCGAGAAACAACGAGTTTCGAACATTCGAAACTTTCTGGGATAGGGCTGTGCATGATGGCTTTGTCGATTTCAAAGCCTCCAGATCGATCCAGCATAAATTTGATTTTGCCGAAGTCGAGCCGGTTGTTAAGGCTGATTACGGGAGCGGCGCCCTGGCCCTTGTGTTATATCCGAAAGTCGGCATGGCGGATGGCCGCCACGCATATAATCCCTGGCTTCAGGAGCTTCCCGACCCGATCACCAAAATCACCTGGGACAATTACGCCTGCATTTCGCCGTCGCTTGGCGAAAAGCTCGGCCTGGAGCAGGGCGATCTTGTCAATATACAGTCCGGCGACGGGTTGGCATCGATGGACCTGCCCGTGGTCATCCAGCCGGGCCAGGACGCGAATACGATAGCGGCAGCGCTCGGCTATGGTCGGATCCAATCGGAGCGTTTCAAGGATATTGGGCCGAAATGGTTTCAGAAACGTTCGGGCGTTGGCGACAATAGCCGGGTTGGGGAAAACATGACGCCTTTCCTAAAATTTCGGGACGGCAACCTGCGATATTCTTTGCATGACATAGTGATTGCCAAGACCGGAAAAAAACGCGCGCTGGCCTCGACCCAGAACCATCATGACATCAGGGTATCGGAAAACATCCTACTGAAGGGCCACGAGCCTCACCCCATAATCCAGGAAATCGCCCTTTCCGATTTGCATCATGGAAGCCATGCCCCTGGCCAGCATCATCGCGAGGATCTCTGGCCACCCGATCACCAGTATACGGGCCACAAATGGGGCATGACGCTTGACCTCGAGGCCTGTACGGGGTGCTCGGCCTGCCTGGTCTCCTGTCAGGTGGAAAACAATATCCCGGTGGTCGGCAAAGATGAGGTGGCCCGCGGGCGCGAGATGCATTGGATCAGGATCGACCGCTACTACATCAGTGATGGCGATGAAGTGGAAGTGGCCTTTCAACCGATGATGTGCCAGCAGTGCGATAATGCTCCCTGCGAAACCGTCTGCCCGGTCCTGGCCACGATCCATAGCGAGGAAGGATTAAATCAACAGGTCTACAACCGCTGCGTGGGGACCCGTTATTGCGCCAACAATTGCCCGTACAAGGTCCGCCGCTTCAACTGGTTCGATTACCCTCATGAAGACAAATTGCAAAACCTGGTGCTAAATCCGGATGTTACTGTCCGCAGCCGCGGCATAATGGAAAAATGCACGTTTTGCGTGCAGAGGATACAAAGCGCCAAAATCGATGCCAGGAATCGTGGCAATGTCATCAACGATGGCGATTTTGCTACTGCCTGCGAACAAGCCTGCCCGGCCGATGCCATAACTTTCGGCGATTTGAATGATCCGCAAAGCCGCATAAGCCGTCTGGCGGCCGGCGCCCGGGCCTACCGGGTGCTCGATGAGTTGAATGTCAAGCCGGCTGTCACATATTTGAAAATCGTACGGAATGACGAGAATGAGAAAAGTTGACGCGATCTCGATATATCCGCCCCCTCTGATCGGCGGACATAAGACTCCCCGGGATGTCACGGCGGATATCGCCGCCCCGATCGGCCGGCGACCATCGGCTTTGTGGTGGACAGGGTTTGCATTTTCGTTTGCCCTGATGTGTGTGGGGATAGCGGCCGAGACCTACCAGATAAAAACCGGCATCGGCACCTGGGGGCTGAATAAGACTATCGGCTGGGCGTTCGATATAACTAATTTTGTCTTCTGGATTGGTATCGGGCATGCCGGAACGCTGATCTCAGCTATCCTGTTCTTGTTAAATCAAAAATGGCGCACGTCTGTCAATCGCTCGGCCGAGGCCATGACTATCTTCGCGGTCATCTGCGCCGGCATCTTTCCCGTCATCCATATGGGCCGCCCCTGGTTGGCTTTCTGGATGCTGCCATACCCCAATACGCGGGGTTCACTATGGGTGAATTTCCGTTCCCCTCTCGTCTGGGATTTCTTCGCCATCGCAACGTACTTCACGATATCGCTGACCTTCTGGTATGTCGGCCTTCTTCCGGACCTGGCGACAATCAGGGACCGCAGCAGGCCGGGTCTCAAGAAGCGAATTGTGGGTTTTCTCAGCCTGGGTTGGAACGGCTCGTACAAAACCTGGCTTCGTTACGAAACGGTTTACTTGCTCCTGGCGGGGCTGGCCACGCCGCTGGTGGTCTCTGTGCACACCATTGTCAGTTGGGATTTCGCGACCTCGATCGTTCCCGGATGGCATACAACCATCTTTCCGCCCTACTTTGTGGCCGGGGCGATATTTTCCGGCATGGCTATGGTATTGACCTTGATAATCGTGGCTCGAAAGGCGATGAATCTTGAGGATTATATCACCAAACGTCATATCGGGGCCATGGCGAAAATCATAATTTTTACCAGCGGCATGGTTGGGCTGGCTTACGCCACCGAGTTTTTCATAGCCATGTATTCGGGAAATCAATATGAGCAATACGTATTTTTCAACCGCGCTGCCGGGCCGCTTAGCTGGGCTTACTGGACTATGGTTGCCTGTAATGTCGCGGTACCTCAGCTTTTGTGGTTCAGGAAAGTGCGCGATAATTTGGCCTTGGTCTTCGCGATCTCGATTCTCATCAATGTCGGCATGTGGTTTGAGAGATTCGTCATAATCGTCACCTCGCTTTCGCGCGATTACCTGCCTTCGAGCTGGGCAAGCTACTCTCCGACCATAATAGAAATCGCCACCTTCGCCGGCACTTTCGGTCTGTTTTTCACGCTCTTTCTCCTCTTCTGCCGCTTTTTGCCGGTGATCGCTATCAGCGAGGTCAAAGGCGTCTTAGGCATCGGGCGTAAACGGGGGGTATCTTGAACCAGCGATACCTGATCGGTATTTTCGAACGAGAGGAAGATATCCTGTCTGCGACGAATGCCTCCCGCCTGCATGGATTTGTCATATCCGATGTCTACGCGCCTTACGCGGTCCATGGCCTGGACAAAGCGATTGGCCTTTCGCCTTCGCGACTTCCATGGGTCTGTTTCCTGCTTGGCCTTCTGGGAGCGGCTCTTAAAGTATGGTTCGAATTCTGGACAACGGGAATCGACTGGCCGGTTAATGTTGGCGGCAAGCCCTGGAATTCATTGCCGGCTTTCGTGCCTGTCACATTCGAGGTTATGGTGTTCTTTGCCGGAGTAAGCACCGTGATCGCATTTCTGTTCGTCAGCCGGCTCTGGCCCGGGGCCAGGGCGCCGCTGGCCGACCGCGGCGTAACCGACAATAGGTTCGTTCTGATTCTTGAGGACACCGGCCCGGCATTCGATCAAGACAGGGCCCGGGAGATTTTCAAAAAATCTAACGCCGTCGATATCGAGGAGAGGGTGGAGACTACTAGATGAATTTCGGGAAGACGAATATCATCTTATTGTTGGCGTTCACAGTAAGCCTTGTCGCGAATTGGGCAATCCGCCCGAACCTATCGAAGCCCAATGTTGAATACTTTCCCAATATGGCCCGATCGGTGCCGTATGATGCCTTCTCGTATAATCCCAATTTTGTCGATGGCATGACACTTCGGGAGCCGGTCGAAGGAACGATTGTTTACGGCCGGATGCCACTGCATTATGGGGCTGATACCCTCGAAGCGATACGCGCTGGAGAGGAGTTAACCAATCCCTATTCCCATGATGATACGACCTCACAGGCCAGGGGTGCCGCTTTGTATGGGACCTTTTGTCAAACCTGCCACGGCGCCTCAGGCGTTGGTGATGGCCCTGTGGCCCAAAGAGGTTACCCTCCGCCCCCACCATTGAAATCGGAGAGGGCGATCGGCATGAAGGACGGCCGCATGTTTCATATCATTACTTTCGGGCAGGGGAATATGCCGCCCTACGCATCGCAAATATCGAGAGAGGATAGATGGAAGATCGTATTGCATCTTCGGTCGCTTCAGGAATAATCGGAGTTGAATCTAATGGCAACCTCGCCGGGCGATTCAGCCCTGATCGCGACCTCAGGCGCGTGCTCTACGCTCTGGGAGTAGCCGGTGGCGCGGCTTTCGTGATTGGGGCTGCGATTTCCGCGCTTCATGCCTGGCGGGCGCTACTGATGTCGAGTTTTCTGCTTATCTCATTTGGTCTGGCCGCGACGCTCTTTATCGCCATTCAGTACGTCACCGGCGCCGCCTGGTGCGTAGCAATACGCAGGGTTCCCGAGGCCATCTCGTCCGTCATCCCCTGGGCCGCGTTGGGGATTGCCGCCGTAATCATCGTGAAGCCCGATATCTACCCCTGGTCGGCACAACCGGAGATGTTTTCGGAGGCGGCCTGGTTCAAACGCCTTTGGTTGAGCCAGCCCTTCTTCACGGCTCGCACCATCCTCTACCTATTAAGCTGGATAATAATATCGCGGGCAATTGTTCGAAATTCGCGGCTGCAGGACGACACCGGCGACATCGCCTATACCCGGAAAAATATCAGGCTTTCGGCGCTGTTTGTTGCCCTGTTTGCGGTGACTTTCTGCCTTGCCAGTTTCGATTGGATCATGTCGCTCGAACCCGAATGGTACAGCACCATCTTTGCCGTCTACAATTTCGCCGGGCTATTTGTCGGGGGGTTGGCGGCCATTATTATCTTGACTGTCTGGATGGACCGGCTTGGCCCCCTAAGGGGAATCTTGAACCGCGAACACCTGCACGATCTGGGGAAATTGCTTTTTGCCTTCAGCACCTTCTGGATGTACATCTGGTTCAGCCAGTACATGCTGATCTGGTATACGAACTTCCCGGAGGAAACGGTCTATTATTTAAGGCGAATCGAAGGCGCATGGGGTACCCTGTTTGTGCTGAACATGTTTCTGAACTGGGTTGTGCCTTTTCTGGCCTTATTGCCGAAAGCCACCAAAAGAAACCCCTCGGCCCTGATAAAAGTCGCCTATGTGGTCGTTGCGGGACGGATCCTGGATTTATACCTGATGATCGCCGCTCCGTTTGCCAATGGTGGGCCGAAGATTGGGATTATTGAACTTGTTATGATCCTGGGTTCACTAAGCTTGTTCTTATTAATTTTTATTAAGGCCTTTCGAAATGCCAATTCTTTCCCGACTGGAGATCCTTTTTTGGCCGAAAGCCGGCATTATCACAGGTAATATTTAGAAGAGAGAAAGGTATGTAGCCGTAAATTCTGCAATAGAATAACCCTCCGAACCCTGCAAGTCCCACGTGGATGGCAGGGACTCTACGGCCGGGGAAGTAATTCCCCGACCTGCCCGGTTTGGCAAAGGAGTTGGATTACCGAGATCATCCCTATTTGATTTCGTTGAACCCCTTGCCGGACCGGCGAGGGGTTTTGATTCTGGAAGGTATTAAGAGGTGATATGATGATCGAAAAGAATGAAAATCTCGAAGACCGATTTACAGTGGCAATACTAATCGCCAGTGACAGGGCGGCCGGGGGAATACGGCCCGATTCCACCGGGCCGGCGCTAAAAAAATGTCTGGAGGAGGCCGGATTTTACGTCCAATTTTACAGTGTCGTTGCCGACGACGAAGGGGCGATCAGTGCCGCTATCAGGAATTGGGCTTATGAAGATGGAGTCAACGTGATACTGACATCGGGCGGAACGGGCCTGGGTCCGCGAGATGTGACTCCTGAGGCGACGCTTAAAGTCATTGGAAGACGCGTCCCCGGGCTGGAAGAAGCCATGAGACATGCGTCGGTCAAGATTACCCCAAATGCCATGCTCTCGCGGGCGGTAGCCGGCACCGCCGCCAACAGCCTGATAATCAACCTGCCGGGCAGTTCGAAGGGCGCTGTCGAGAATTTCAAAGTGGTCGAGCCTGCCCTGCGCCACGCTATCGAGCTTATTATTGGAAGAAAGCCTGACCCATGATGATTCGAAGGAATGAGGGGCCTCGCGCGTTGATAGATTCATTCGGCCGGGCCATTACATATCTGCGGGTTTCCCTGACAGACAAGTGTAACATGAAATGCGGCTATTGTTACGCGTCGACCGCACGCGATACCGCCATAACACCAGAGCTTGATAATAAAGGGCTGCTGACACCGATTCGGGCCTTCGCGTCTCTTGGTGTCAACAAAGTGCGCTTCACTGGAGGAGAACCGCTTCTGCGGCGCGGAATAGTCGAGCTTGTGGCGCACACGAGGGAGATAGCCGGCATCTCCATAATCGGAGTAACGACCAACGGGCTATTGGCGGAGCGCAATCTCGCTCGCCTCATAGATGCCGGTCTCAATCGCATAAATATCAGCCTTGACACCCTTAATCGCCACAGGTTCAAGGCCATAACCGGTGTCGACGGTTTCGACCGCGTAGGGGCAGGCATAGAGGCGGCCGTCTCATCCGGCGCTTTCTCCCAGGTAAAGGTAAACACGGTGGTGATGCGAGGGATTAACGATGATGAGCTTCGGGCGCTCGCGGAATGGGCGATTGGCCGGGGTATCGACATCCGCTTCATAGAGTTCATGCCAACCGAGAAATCGGGCTGGAGCCGCGAGAGATTTGTGGGCGAGGTAGAAATGCGATCTAAGATCGGGTTAGAACTTATACCTGTATCTGAGGAGGGTAACAGCCGTGGGCCGGCGACGACTTATAAATATAAGGACTTGCCGGGGCGGGTGAGTTTTATATCGGCCGTAAGCTGCAGCTTCTGTGATAATTGCAATCGTCTGAGGCTGACATCAAAAGGAGAAGTCATTGGCTGCCTGTTCCAGGAGGACAAAATGGATCTTGGCCAGATGATCCATAAGGGCGCCTCGATCGGGGAAATCTCCCAGCGGATCGTTGAGGCGGTTGCCAGGCCCGGTTTCAGGAGGCAGCCCGATGATGTCTCAATTACCAGCTATAAACCTCTAATGAAGGCGGTCGGCGGATGAGCAAAAAGCGATTGACACATATCAATGACAGGGGAAAGGCCAGGATGGTAGATATTTCGGGCAAGAGAGATTCAAAGCGCACTGCGATAGCCGAGGGCCGGGTGGTAATCTCGCCGGAATTGTTACATCAACTTAAAGATAATACGCTGGCCAAGGGGGATGCGCTGGCCGTCGCCAGGGTGGCCGGCATCCAGGCGGCCAAAAGGACAGCGGACCTTATCCCGCTTTGTCATCCTCTCCCGCTATCATCAGTTGAGGTTGACCTGAGGCTCGAGGATGAACCGCCGGCCGTAGTTATAATCTCGAAGGTTAGCACGACCTACAAGACCGGCGTAGAGATGGAGGCCTTGACGGTAGCAAGCGTGGCAGCGCTTACCATCTACGACATGGGTAAGGCCGTTGATAAGGGCATGACGATCGAAAACATCCGGTTGCTGGAAAAAAGAGGCGGCAAAAGCGGGCATTGGAAACGAAGATGAAACACTGGCTTGAAAAGAGAAACCTATTTTTCTCAAATGGAGACATTAATGGCTCCTTGGGAGATATGGGCACATTTATCCCGCTGGCCGTGGGGCTGGTTAGCCGTTGCGGTTTTAATCTCGGGCATATTCTTTTGTTCGCGGGAGGAGCGAATATTGCAGGTGGCCTGCTATTCGGTCTTCCGATGCCGGTGCAACCAATGAAGGCGATTGCCTCGATAGCAATCGCCGAGGGAATGAAGGCCGATACGATAATGGCGGCCGGCATAACAAGTGGCCTGGTGCTGCTTTTTCTATCTCTTACCGGCTTATTTGGTTATTTTTACCGGATTGTTCCCAAGACGCTTATTCGCGGCCTGCAGCTGGCGATCGGCTTGAAGCTTATGCTCGGCGGGCTGGATATGATTAAAACATCGGGCCTGAACCTGGAATTAAACTCAATTTATATTTCTCTGGCTTGTTTTATCGTCATAACGGTTTCCCTTTCCAACAAAAATATTCCTGGTGTTATGATTTTGTTTTTGGCGGGTGTCTTGATAGCGCTCTATTCGATACCTGAATCGGAAGCGGCCCTCTCGTTTGGTTCATCTTTGCCAACACTGCGGATTCCCGAATTGAGGGAGCTTACAGACGGTTTTATCCGGGCGGCCATGCCGCAGATTCCGTTGACCGTGCTCAATTCCGTTATTGCTGTCAGTGCCCTATCGGTGGATTTATTCCCAAACCGTCCGCTGGCGCCAAGGGCAGTGGCGCTAAATGTAAGCGTCATGAACTTGATCGGTTGTCTTTTCGGTGGGATGCCGATGTGCAATGGAGCCGGAGGATTAGCCTCGCAATACAAATTCGGCGCTCGAAGCGGAGGAAGCGTGGTTTTTCTCGGGCTAATAATGATTTTGGCGGCTCTGGCGCTGGGCAATTCGCTTTTGGCTCTTTTCGCGGCGTTTCCGACCAGTGTGTTAGGGGTGCTGCTGGTTTTCAGTGGCCTGGAACTGGCGATTGTCTGCCGGGATCAATCCTCCGCAAAAGCGCGCACTACTGTTATACTGACCGCTGCTATATGCGTTACAATAAATACGGCAATTGGATTTGCGGCCGGATGGATAATCGCGGCTATGATGATGGAGAGAGCGCGGAAGCCTGCTGAGTCACCACAGCCTGCTATTAGCGTGGAAGGAGGTATATGACCATCAATCAATGTTCCAAAATCGGGCGTGTGTTCAAAATCTCGATCTCACCGCAAAAAGGTCAGAAAAAGATGAATATCCCTGTTGCCACCATCCGGCAGGGATGCGGAATTGACGGCGACGCCCATTCGGAAAGCACTCGCCCACTGAGCCTTCTTCCGCTGGAGAGTTTCGCCAAATTGTGGCATCCGAGGCTACAGTTAAATCCCGGGGATTTTGCCGAGAATATAACTACGGTTGGGCTTGACTTCTCACAATTCGCAGTTGGGTCCCGGTTGATGCTCGGGAACTCAATTGAAATCGAAATCACACAAATCGGTAAGATATGTCATAACGGCTGTATCATAAGGGAGTTGGCCGGCGATTGCATCATGCCACGCGAGGGTGTATTCGCAAAAATTATAAGCGGAGGAGAACTGAAGGAAGGAGACCCGATAAGGATGGTAAGCTCATATGATTACGCTTGATGAAGCGAAATGTTTTATCGACAACGGGGTAACCTCATTAAAGCCGGCGCTATTGCCGTTGCTCGATTCTGTCGGTTGCGCCCTGACTTGCGATATCATTGCCCCAATCAATGTCCCGGAGTTCGCGAGTTCCGCTATGGACGGCATTGCCTTCAAGTCGATGGACCTGAATGGAAACGGCCCCTGGAAATTGCCGATCCAGGAAACAATCGCCGCCGGTGATTATAGTCGTCAGCCGTTGAAATCCGGACACGCTGTAAAAATTATGACCGGCGCGCCGTTGCCCCGCGGAGCCGACACAATAATGCCGGTCGAGTATGTTACGTTCGTGGATGGATGGGCGATTTTTAGTAGAAACGCCGCTGGCGAAGACCATGTCCGACCCTTGGGCGATGATATTAAGAAAGGACAAATCTTATGTAAGAATGGAGACATATTGAAACCGGTCGATCTGGGTGTCCTGGCTTCGCTTGGCATGAAAGATATCGAAGTTATCCCTCGGCCGAGAATTATGTTGCTCTCAACAGGATCCGAAGTGATCGAACCGGGAGTACAGCTTAACCCGGGGCAAATTTACGATTCCAATAATGTCGTCCTGCGTGCCCTGCTCGCCCGCGACAGCCACTTGTTCAATCCGGCCAAGCGTGTCATGAAAGATGACCCCGAAATAGTCTCCGCCGAGCTATCCGATTGTCTCGAGCATTATGATATCGTTATCACCACCGGCGGAGTCTCAATGGGGGATTTCGATTTCATTCCTCAGGTGGTGCGGAAGCTCGGCGGCGAGATTGTCTTCCACAAAGTTGCCATAAAACCAGGCAAGCCCGTGCTCCTGGCGCGATTCGGAAGCAAGTGGCTGCTGGGACTGCCAGGCAACCCGGTCAGCGTCATTGCGGGATATCACCTTTTCGCCAGGAGAGTCATAGGCAGGCTGATGGGGCAGGCCTGCTCCCCTAGAGGTCGGCAAACGGTGCTCGGATGTGACGTCTCCGTCCACGGCGACCGTCTCTGCCTGGTGGGCGCCAAATTCCAGGAATGCGCGGAAGGCCGCGTCATTTCCTTTCCTTCAAATCGCCAGAAAAGCAACAGGCTCTCCTCGATATCCGGCATTGATGGCTTTGTATTCATAGATGGCGGCACAAAGACGGTGCCTGCCGGAAGCGAGGTTTACGCTGAATGGTTGTGATCGTGACTTACCCTGATGTAACCGGTTTCATCATCGCCGGCGGCAAAAGCCGACGCATGGGCTTTGACAAGCGCCAGATTCGCGTCAACGGAGTCCCGCTTCTTGAACGCATGCGAAACCTGCTCCGCGATGTTTTGGGACGAGAACCGGTTTTCGTCGGTGACAATTTATCATCAACAGATATAAGCATCCTGCATGACGCAAAGGTCGATTGCGGGCCCGTTGGAGGGCTGGTAGCGGCGCTTGAGAACTGTCGTACGGAGTGGGCGCTAATCCTGGCTGTGGATTTGCCATACCTCTCGTCGATCGAGCTTGCGTTGCTTCTGGGGGCGAGAAATGAGAACTATGATGTCATACTATTCTCATCGGATGACCGCGTCGAGCCGCTGGCGGCGTTATACAACGCCAATAACGCCGAATTCTGGCGGGGCCGCCTCGAAAAGAAAGAGCTTTGCTTGCGAGATGGCTTCAAAAATCAAAGGTGCCTTACCGTCAAATTACAGGATGACAGTCGAGCTCTTGAGAATATCAATGAGCCGTGGCAGTTGGCGGGTCTGCTTTAGGGATGAAAAAACCTGTATTTTTACAGATTGTCGGGCGTAAGAAAAGCGGCAAAACGACTTTAATAGTCGCCCTGACTGCGGAACTGACGGCCAGGGGATTTAAGCTCGGAACGGTCAAGCACACTTCCCATGACCACGAATTTGACCAGCCCGGCACAGATTCCTGGAAACATCGCAAGGCGGGGGCAGGCGGAACCTTCATTATATCACCCAATGAATTTGTTATGCATACACGGAAACCCGATGCGATTGCAATCAAGGAAATAATGGATTTGGTCTTTGCGGGCATGGATATCGTGCTCTGGGAGGGCCGTAATGGGATCGACGTCGACAAGATCGAATGCGTTGGGCCGGGCAACAAGGCGATTTTCGGCTTAGATGATAAATTAATCGCCACCGTTAGTGAAAAAACGCAGGCACCGAATCTGCCAAACTTCGCGCAATCGGAAATGAATAGTATCGTCGAGTGGATTCTTTCCCGATTAGACGTAAGCAATATCAGTTTTCCAGATAAATAGTCATATGGCGAGATTCTACTGGCAAAAGAGTAGTTCTCACATTTATAGGTACAATATCGCTAAGTTATTTCGCTGATATTTCCTTTCTTACATTTCTCTAACAGAACACGCCGTAATACGGGATAAAGCGGGACAACACCGGAAAAGACGACAAGGCGTAAGCCTTTGCCTTCGTTGTCCCTTAGTGTTCGGTATTGTCCCAGAGGGTCTGATATATCTACACCTAAGGCCTTATAAAATCCGGGCTTCTGGGAAACTCCACACAGTCCTTTATCGATTGCGCCTGCGTCATAAACTGAATCAGCCTCTCGAACCCGATCCCGCATCCCGCCGATTGCGTATCGTCATCGAGTATAGTATCGAAATACCAATCGAATTCGGTCTCCGGGTCCAGGCCGGTTTGTTTTATATGCTCATACATCAATGATTCTTTGAATTGCCGTCTTATAATATCCGGTTTCCCCACGCGCACCGCGCCGCCGACCGTCTCGCCGACATTCGGCAGTAGAAGATCGCAACACTCAGTCACCCGATCCGGGCTGACATGTTCCGGGGATGTCGATCCGCATCCGCTGGAACATCCACCATTGCGGTCCTTCCGCTCCATCGAGAAGAATTTCACTACGCCGCCCTGCTTTGGCCTTGGATCAGCCGGGTATTCCGTCAGGAATAACGGCGCTCCGCCGGTCAGACTGACCAGTATCTGTTCATCGTGGCTGGTGAAATCCTCGCCGTATCGAATAGTAACTCCGTTATCGCGCAAGACCTCGATACCCTGATCGTAAGTCAGCCTCGAAAAGGGCTTCTCAGTGTACTCAGCCAGGTTGGCGCGATAACCGTTGCCGCTTTTACCGACAACCGCCGCAAAGCAAGCCTTGAACAAAGACTCGATCTGATCCATCAAGCCTTCAAGCCCAAAATCGCGCCCCTCGAATTCTATCAGCGTGAATTCCCAGAGATGACGAGTTGTGATTTGCTTTTCATAGCGGAACGACTGCCCGATTGTGTAGACTCTATTATGCGCAACCGTCATCGGTTCCAGATGAAGCTGGGCGGTCTGACGCAAAAACATCTGGCGCGGGTTGCCCAACTCATCGATCATCTCGATATTGATGGCATTGGGAAACCATTCGCATGAACCGGTGGCTCCGGTCAAAGTCGGTGGAATAACCTCAAGATAACCATTTTCATCGAACCATTTTCTTATAGCCGACAGGGCTTTGGCTCTGATAATGGTCAGGTCGCCAAATTGTCCTCTCAGTACTTCGGTGTGTCTCATCGTTCCTCTCTTCTTATTTTATAGGGTTAACGGTTTATTCCGGGCAAAAAAAATCCCCGACCCGATGTCGGGGAATACGAATCCACCGGGTCGGGCGCGACCCGGATTTGAATGCGGCCACACCTCAATCTTTCGGGTAAACATAAAAAACCCGGCAACAATGCCGGGCTTGAAATTCCACTAAAAGCAAACATCTGGTTAACGGTGTTTGCCCTGATTCGAGGGTTATTTTTTGCGGCCGCACTATTTTCATCGGTTGTTTTCTCGATACCTGCGTGGGAAATTTTCGCAATTTTACTGGAATTCCAAATAATTGTCAAGTATTATTTTTGAAATTCTGTTATGCGTGGCATCAGGTCGCCATACCGTAGAGGTCGAGGCCTCTCGAAACCTGATCTGACGCATTGCCCCTGTTTTCCCGTAAACTGGGATTAGCGTAACCCTCGGAAAATAAAAGGGCCGCCATTTAGAGCGGCTCCTTTGCCCGGAATGGACAATTTTCAGTCGGAGGCCTCGATCTTGCCTCTTTGTTTAATTACCGGGCGCTGAATCGGAGCTACCGGCTTTTCCTGCTTGATAGGCTCCGAAATGATTTTATCATGTGATGGCTCTCCCTCAATTTGCCTGGCTATGACTGGCCCCCTGCTTGCCGGCGGGCAGTCCTCGCAATATAGCAACGCCGGCTGGCCGCCCTTGAGATATGACACGAAGTAAGTAATATCAATCCCATTTGTGCTGCAGGTGCCGTTGACATCCATGGCGCCGTAGAATGGGAAAGTCATTGGCGGGCAGTCGCAGGAATCGGGCGGGGCGTTGCCGCCTTTAAGATAGGTGACCCCATATGTAACATCGATACCGTTGGCGGCACCGCTGGAGTTGATGTCGCCGGGAATGTAGGGACAGAGCGGCTGACAGAAGAATAAGCTCGAGTGGTGGTTATTGCCGGGATTATAATCATGGGGATATACATAGGATACCCTGGTAAATATGAAAGTGGAATCCGACATCCTCTGCCACCGAATAGACGCCAATGTCGTATCGCTTCCGCCCAGAATGGTATCCAGGACGGCCGATGCGATGTATGTCGTATCCCACCAGCCGATCGCGGCATCGCCCAAATAGAAGAAATCAATAATCGCCGAGGAGTTGGCATTGCCGCTGTCGGCCACCACCGCTACGATGTTAACGCTGTCGCCGATTTCTCCGCAATCCGGATCGAGATACAGCTCCTTTACGTAGAGGTCCGCGGCCTCGCAGTAGATGACGGATTTGGTTGCACAATTATTGGCCTCATTCCATTCCACGATGGCATTAAGGGGATCGGCGCAGACCTCGATAATATTGGTACTGGGCTCGCAGGTATCGACGATCACGAACTCGGTCGGCTGAATCGACCGGTAATTACTGGGGCCATAGAACGGGATCGAATCGATGGTCACGACTTCCCCGAGGGCGATGCCGTTCAACTGGAATGAAACAAGCACATTGTAAGCCGTCGAATCACCATTGTTGTAAACATCGACGTTATCGATATAGAGGGTATCCCCCAGATCAGGGTTGAGCTGCGAAAGCAGTATCCACTCGCTCTGGATTACCAGGTCCGATTGGGGTTCAATTATATCAATGCCATACGTCACCCGGTTGTTGCCATAATCGCACTCTGGCACAATGGGGCCTGCATTAATTTCCAAAGTCACATAGTGAGTACCCGGTTCGGAAAAGGAATGCGAATAAATGTCATGGACCATGTTCAATCGATGATTCAAATAGGGCCCGGAAATATATCGGGATTCCATCAGAACTGGCGCAGGGCTCCCAGCCAGTGAGTCATATAGATTTATCTGTAAAGAGCCATTGAAGTTAAATAATCCAGCATTCCTGATGTTGATATTGATTCCGACCGTGTCGGTGGTGTATGCCCAACAGGCATCAAAAAAGGTTGGAGGATTGTGTAGAGGGCATCTGCCGCCATAATGGGGATAAAAATCATAGGGCATCGGCACGATTGCCCCGTTGTTGCCCTCGTTGTACTCATCTATCGCATCGCCATAATCTATATAGACGTCCAATGGGCATTTGCTCCAATCTACCGTCCAGCTCTGGGGGTGTACTATGGTCATAGTTGTCTCCGAACCGATGCCGGGGATGAAGACATCGGGATTGCCTGAGTAGGGCTGGCCATCCAGCGCAAAACGGACGTTAAAGCCGCCGGCGCCGACGCAGGCGCTGTTGCCGACCTGGGCGCTGAATGTCACGGTTTGGCCCTCAATGGCTTCCGGATTATCGACCCGGATGAGATCGTAAGACGTGTAGAGCTCGGATTTTTGCGGATAGACATAAACCCATTTGTCGAATTGGTTGTTATCTTCCCGGCATTCCACCACTGCATAATGAGGGTCGGCCGTCACGATTATCTGGTGCCAGCCGGTATCGGGAAAGGAATAATCGTAAGCTGTGAACCAGACCGAATCTCCTCCGGCCGAAAGGGAAAGATCCTCCATCATGGCAATGGTGTCGATGCCGCCCACGTAACTGTCGATAAACCTCAGATCGAAATCAAGTGCGGGAAGACCGCCGAGGTTACTCACCAGCGCCGAGATATTCACGGGGGGACATTCCTTATAGGCCACCCTGTTCAGGCGGATATCCTCCGTATTTAGGTCCTCCGGGCAGCACCAGACCGTATAGTTCTTGATATTGATGTTATTCCCCTCCGCGATCTCCGCAACCTCGTTGGCGTAATCGGCCACGCCCCTTACGTCATAGTAACCCTGTGTGGTGTTGTAGACGATTAGCGGGACCGTAGAAAGCATGTAGAATTGACCGGGATTCAACGGCGGCACGTTTACGCTTAACAGCGTGTCGGAATCGTGGAGGATCGCCGCCCTGCAGGAATCCGACATTTGCGCTCCCAAGTTCTGAACCACCGGATTGTTGATATAGAGGTTGTTGCTGCCGCAGACATTTAGCGGCAATCCCCCCAGGTTATAATTGATGACCAAATCCGGCCCAGGCGGCGGGACCACCTCGAAGGGCACGAAGGCTGTATCGGTTATCGTGAAATCAGTTATTGTAATATGGGCATGGTACTGGCCGACACCCAGCGGGGCCCTGAATGAATAATTAAAAAAGCCGTTATCGTTGACATATACGGTATCGAGCGGAATGTCTCCCTCCAGGAGCTTGATGTAAACTGGCGTGCCGGATAGATGCCTGAGGCTGTCTCCGTTCTGCTCATACCACGCGGAGCCGCCGCCGCTCACCCAGGACATGGGATAATAGTCTCCCAGCGTGAAATCATTGATGTGGATATTGCCAGCAAGGAGATAATCACCTATCAGCAGGGCCCGTATTGCCGTATTGTTATGCTCGTTCCATTCGCCTATGGCGTTCTGGGGATCGACGACGAACTCGATATCCAGGAAATCGGCCTGGTTGAACACGGTATCGACCGAAATATCGACAAATCCGGGGTTACCGTAGATATCGCGAGACGGCAGTTGCACGAAAAAGCTATCGGCCAGCACGCCATCAATATGGAAATCGATCCTCACCGGATTGAATGCGTTGGGCGAATTATTGCGTATGCGAGCGTAAATCACGACTTCTTCCCCAACCGCGGGTAAATCAGGATAACCTGAGAAGTTAATATCATTGGCATACATGAATAAGTCGGTCGAGCCGGCATCGATAATGGTCGGTCCGTCGAGCCAGCCGGAAGCCGGGTATACGGCATATCCGTTCTCGGAATTGTAGGCTTCGAATTTTATCTTCGGATTACCCCCTGCGGGAATGGGCATGAAGACTGAATAATCCACACCATCGATAAATTGCTCATCGGCGATCGACTGTGACATGGGGAAGTAACCATCATTCTGATGGTCAATGCTGCCATTGCCGTCCCAGTCGAGGACCATCCTGGGATACCCGCCCAGAGGCCAGAGGCTGGACGAATCCTGGTACTCGATTCGAAACTCGAAATTGGTATTGGCATCTCCCGAAGGGGGATAAAAGCTGGTGTTGTTGTTAAAAAAAGGAGCGGAACAAAGGCTCAGGTGCGGTGGAGCATAAGTATGTACCGATGTTAGCTCCCAGGTGTCATCAAAATCTGTATTTAGATTAATCTCGCCACCAAACATAACAATTCGATCTCTTACGGGGTCGTAAATCAAGGCAGGTCGGCTTCTGTCGACAGGCTGGACCCCCGCAACGGTCACGCTCACCCAGCTGCCTATAGATAAATCAAAATCCAATACATAACCGTACTCAGCTGCACCCCAGCCGGCTACCGTGATCATGGAATTTTCCGTTGGGTCGTATACGGATGAATGCTGCCCACGATTGGCACCGAGGTCCCCCAATAAACTCCAAGTCCAAGTAATTAGATCAAGCGAGAAGATATCGCTCGCCCAGCCACCAAAGACTAACATTTCGTTGCCGGATTCATTTAATACAGCTGTGGCAGTATTCCGTGGTGAAGGAGGAGTGCCTGATGAAGAAACGAGAGTCCATTGCAGGGAGTCAAGATCCAGTTTCCATACATCATTCGTCAGTAAACCCCCTCCCAAATTACCACCAAATATCACCAAGTCATCGTTCTGGCTGTCATATATTCCGCAATGTGCAAATCGTCGGGCAGGTTTGAGGGTGCTGGTTTCAAGCAATGTCCACTGGTTTGTAGATAGGTTGAGCTCCCAAACATCGTTATGTACCGATCCCCACCAATTGCTACCGCCAAACACCAACATGCGGTGACGTTGTGAGTCATAAATAGCTGTATGTCCGCCCCTATTAGAAGGAGGTCCTTCGGTCGGAAAAAGCTGAGTCCATATGTGAGAGCTTAAGTCAAACGACCATGTGTCGTTCCTAGAATTGTATCCCTCATGAGACCAGCCACCAAAAAGAATCATGCGATCTTCTATAGGATCATAAATCGCCGAGGCCCACCCGCGAGGTTGTGGTAAGGGTTCAGGCACGGCAATTTGATGCCACGATACTTCAATTCCAGTAATCAAATCAGCAGGAGTATCAATGTTTCTGTTTAGGTTGTTTATTGTAGGATTGCTGCTGCTGAATGCCGATTGCTGCCCATAAATATCTATACTGACCAGAACCGTAAATAAGATGAATGATAGGCAGGTCAATCTGATACACTTCATAGTTCCTCCACGGTGGGGCAATTAAACAACACCATCTCACGTTTCTTTGCGGATGACAGTGGTTATGCATATAGTGAAAGCTCGAGTCTCGCTGAAACAAGCGCATGCGGCCGCAAAATTAGCTTCAAGTAGAAATCCAAACACCACTTAGGACCTCAGGCAAAAGGGAAAAGCAAAGAAGACTATTCAGTTTTCGTTAGGCGGTATCCCAATCGTTCCAAAGGTGTCAAAACAAAGATGCAGAATAAATATAGCAAAGGATTGTGATTTGACAAGCGAATAAATTAAACTTCGCCACTAACTCGGGGTTAGTGGCAATAGCGCAGAGCCGCCCTTTCGCGCGGCCGCATCAAACCCTATGTCTGTCTAAATTCCTGTGAACCGAAACACTTAAACACTACTCAACAGACAGGTATTTGAGCATCTGGCCATAGGCACCGTCGCCGAAGAAACTATTTCGGTGTCGCTGGAGGTGAATCGAGCGGCGCACCAACTGGAATATCACACCTGTGGTTCGGCTGTCCGTGCGGTGGATTCATGCCCGGAGCCGTTGGTGTCGTGGTAGTCTGGACCGGGGCATTCAGCTGTGAGCTAACAGGTGGTGTCTTCCCTGTCCCTGGAGGCGAATCGAGCGGCGCACCCACGGCAATGTCGCAGCGATGATTCGGTTGCCCATGTGGCGGGTTCATACCGGGGGCTGTCGGCGCGGCAGCGGTCGGAGTCGACGTTATGGCAGTCGGAAGCGGCATATTTTGCCCGGAGGCAACAGGTGGTGTCTTCCCTGTCCCCGGGGGCGAATCAAGAGGGACTCCGACGGCAATGTCGCAGCGATGGTTCGGCTGCCCGTGCGGGGGATTCAAGCCTGCCGCGGCAGTGGGCTCGGGGGCCGCAAATGGCGCGGCCACTGGAGGATTCTCCTCAGAGACGGGCGCAGCTTCTGATGATTGAGATTGGGCGGGGGCAGACTGCGTCGTGCCTGAATTAGTGCCTGGACCCTCGCGCGTAGAAATTTCCGATGATTTCTTGCAGGCCATCGTAAAAACCATAAAGAGAATCACAATCGTGATGCTTAATCGCTTCATAACGCATCTCCTGTTTTTAATGAGTATGCTAATTTTACAATCCTCTCCACACAGGCTGGCGTATTCCAAAACCGCTTGCTTCTTCCTGAGGGCTAAAGTCTCTTTAAGCGTCATGTTAACCTCCCTGAGCCTCCCTTAATATACAAATCAAATTGTCCCAGAGGGTCTGATATATCTACAGCTGGTCAAAATATATCTTGACACGTGATGATAATGAAATACATTATCAAAACCACCGTCCTTTTCAATTCGCTAGACTGTCACAAGCTAACCGTAGGAGCCTGTTTATGAAAGCCGTATTATCTTTTCTCGCGATCGCCTTCCTGTTTGCCGTTCCGGAATCTTCCCCGGCCCAGGAACTTCGTTACGCATCATCAACTCTCTGGACCGGGGTTCAGGATGCGGAAGTCGTGGACAACTACGCTTACTGCGCATTCAGCAATGGATTGGTGGTCATGGATGTTTCAGATCGCTCAGCCCCGGTGCCGGTGAGCCGCCTTTATCTGTGGGGAACAGGCAAAGGAATAGCAGTGTCTGGCAACTATGCCTATTTGGCCGACGGGTCATCCGGACTGAGAATTATCAATGTCTCCAACCCTTCTTCTCCGGCATTGACTTCGACTCTAACAACACCGGGTGGGGCTTTTGATGTTTTTCTATCGGGGAATTATGCCTATGTCGCTATGGGCGAGGTGATCACAGGATTTCAGATTGTCGATATCTCTAATCCCGCCAATCCGATCGTCATTGGAACCTTCGATTCACCAGGCGAAACTCAAAAGCTCTTCGTGCTTGGGGATTATGCATATGTGGCCGATGGCTATTCGGGGTTGACAATTGTGAATATCTCCAATCCCGAGACACCGAATCTGGTGGGAACCTACAGTGTGGATGGGTTCACGAATTCTGTCTGGGCAATTCCAGGATTTGCCTTTACGGTTGGGAATCAGGGCTTATTTTTCATCGATGTAAGCAATCCATCAGCTCCAGCATTAGTAGAAACCTTCTGGTCTTATGGAACATGGGGATTCAGCGGGCTATATATAGGTGGTAATTTTGCCTACACGGCAGATAACGACAACTATGATTTGCTAATACTTGATCTTAGCGACCAGCTTGGTATTACGGTGGCGGGGAGCGCGAGGATAACCAGCGATAATTCAAAGAATGTAATTATCTCCAATGGTTTTGCTTTTGTAGCGGCCGGCACCTATGGATTAAAGGTCGTTGATGTCGTTAACCCCGGGTCTCCCATGCTCGCAGGGAGTTACGATACGCCTGGTTCGGCCGGGAATATTTTCATCGATGGCAGCTATGCGTTTGTGGCTGATGCGGATTACGGATTAGAAATAGTGGATATTTCCAATCCGCGATCGCCAGGATATATTGGAGGTCTCGATACGCCGGGTTATGCATACGACGTCTTCGTGGCAGGAAATTATGCCTATGTCGCAGATAATAATTTCGGCTTGGAAATTGTGAATATTGCAGATCCCGCCAATCCCATAATAGTTGGCAACCTGTTTACTCCCGGTAATGCGATGAGTACCTTTGTGGTAGGCAACTATGCATTCATTGCCAATAGCGATTATGGTCTTTATATCGGCGATATCACAGATCCCTCAAATCCAACATATGTCGGCCAATACAATACCCCTGGATCCGCCACCGATGTTTTCGTTGCTAATGGTCGTGCGTATGTCACTGATGGTTTATCTGGCCTTCACGTTATCGATATTAATGCTCCCCAGAATCCGGTCTTGCTTGGAAGCTATGATGCGCCAGGAGTGGCATGGGGCGTTCACATTCAGGGTGATTATTGTTATATCGCCGATGGTGATTCGGGTATCGTGATAGTCGATATCACTGTCCCATCAAACCCGGTGCTGGCCGGAATGCTCAATACCCCGGGGGAGGCATTTGCCATCTCGGTCAGGGAGAATTACGCATTTCTGGCCGACGGCAATGCTGGATTGACTGTGGTAGACATCACAGATCCAACTCATCCAGCACTGGAGGGAACATTCAATACACCTTACTATGCTCAAGGGATCGGTCTTTATGGGGATTATGCCTGCATCGGGGACGGCTATTCGGGCCTGATTGTGGCAGACCTGACTTATCCAGGAAGTCCGGAAATGGTTGGAAGCTCCGACTCGCCGGGGCCGATAAATGACGTATACATCGATGCCGATTACCTATATGTGGCCGACCGCCAACGAGGGCTTTGGATAATTGACGTGTCGGATCCCGCCAATCCTCAGATTCGGGGAAATCATCTCAGCCAAGGGATAGCATTGAATACCTTCGTATCTGGCAACTACTGCTATCTTGCGGAAAATATTTACGGGGTGGAGATTCTTGAAATTTCGGATCCTGAGAACCCTACGCTTGTGGGAAACTATCGAGGAGCAAGCGAGACCTGGGACGTTGTCGTTTCAGGAAACTATGCTTACAATGCAGTGTGGGACGCAGGTCTTTCGATAGTTAATATCTCCGATCCCACCAATCCGACTCTGGCCGGAAGATATGATACGCCGGGCTATGCAATCGCCGTCTTCGTCGACGGCTATTACGCTTACGTTGCGGACGGTGTCTCGGGGCTCCAGATCATAGGAGTTTATTATCCTAATAATCCGGTATTTGTTGGAAGTTACGATACCCCTTTTTCTGCTTATGGGGTGTGGGTATCTGGAAATTATGCCTATGTGGCGGATGTGACCACAGGATTGGTGGTATTGAATGTTGCCGATCCGACCAATCCGACCTTGGTGAGCACCTTTGACACACAGAATGCCCGCTCAGTTTATGTCGATGGCAATTACGCTTATATTTCTGATGGCTTTGGAGGTTTGTTGGTAATCGATGTCAGTGATCCAGCCAATCCTGGCCTTGATGAATCATACGATACGCCATGGTTTGCCAGCAGCGCCGCTGTTATCGGCGATAATGTCTTTGTGGCCGATTATCATTCTGTTTTGGTTCTTAATTCCGGTCTTACAGGGATCAAAGATGATTCTCCTCGAATTCCCGGCACAGCATTCCTATTTCAGAACTACCCCAACCCCTTCAATGCCCAGACAACAATTCAATATTCTCTGCCCCGGCCATCAACAGCAACAATCGATGTCTTCGATCTTCTTGGCCGCAGAGTGGTGAGGCTTGCAGAAGGGACGAAACCTGCTGGGAACAGTCGAGTAGTTTGGGATGCTGGCGGGCAGTCATCGGGAATCTACTTTTATAGGCTCAAGGCTGGCGATAAGGTCGAATCGAAGAAGATGGTGCTGATGAAGTAAGACGGAGGTTGCAGCCTGATATGCAATGCTGCTTTCCGGTGCTGTCTGGTGCTCAAAATACTTAATTGGCCATGCTCTGCTTTTCAATAGGTTTGAATGATTCTCGTAAGGCTATCAGTAAAATACTCTATTTTAATCTGGGCTGATGCAAACCAATGATTACCCGTAATTTATTATATTTCTTCGGCTGGGAATCATAATCCTCGTGTCCGGGGTTCGAATCCCTGCGCCGCTATCATCTTTCAAGGACTTACAGGATACTTCATAGGCGTATAATCGGCTGAGGTAACGCCACGGAAACACTGCGGTAACAAGGCTGGCATAAAAAAACCGCCATCTATTGATGACGGTTTGCCCCCATTTGCACCACCATTAATATGGCAATTTAGCGCTCATTTCCAGATATTGATCTTTTCGCCGTTTTCGTAATAGTACCTCCCGTAACTGGTTCCATTCAAATAGACCTTGATCGGGCCTTCCTCGTAGCCATCGAAGAAAGCAATTCCGTCGGAATCGGTGTATTTCTCATCGGACATCCCGCGTGCCAGGCCGGTGAATTCGAGCTTTACCCTGACGCCTTTTATAGGCTGCTCGTCTTCATTGTTGACGCGGACCCTGAAGCTTGCCATTACCTTCGCCTCCTTCCTTGAATTCAATGGCATTGCAATCATTCATTTTCTCTCCGTCAGCGATCATTCTGCAGAGTCATCTCGTGACAGGGCCAACAATAAATGCGGCAATTTTCGATTGTGTCCGAGCTGCCTTCCTTGTCGGGTACCAGGTGATGGGCCTCCCAGCCGCCGTGGCCACGGCGGCCCGAATTCGAATAGACCACCGGATTTGAGCAACGGCCAGCGTGGCCATGGCCGGCCTCGAGACATTCACATTGCGGATTACCAAGCATATTGATGAATCTGTCGAATTTCACATCTTCTGAGAATGGCATATGACACCCCCGATGCATTAAGTCAGAGTATTTCGATAGACTATATGGAATTTGCCGGGACAGATTTTTGCTTGCGGACTCGTAGGACACCTCCATTGCTATATTCGTTCATTCCCCGCTCCCGCGTTGCTTTTCCCCTAGCGGTAGGCAGGTGTCCCGGATAATGGAATCAATAAATGCTTATTGGGCTTCTTGTCAAGGACCACGTTTCTATTGCTTGGGCCCGGGAAAAACCCCGGGCCCGATTCAACCAAATCAGCCGAAAATTACGGGGTCGGCAGACAATCAAGACAGGATTTCGGCGCCGGACCGACGCCCTTGAAGTAATTGACCAGGTAAGTGTTATCAACCCCGTTGTAGACGCAATTGCCGTTGGCGTCGCCACCGGCATAGAGTCCCCAGACCTGGGGTGGGCCGGGATCAAGAAGCATATTATGCGGCGGGCAATCACAGTGAATGGGCGGAGGCGGTCCCCAACCCTTGAAGTAATTCGTGTTATAGGCAACGTCAGCGCCGCTGACTATTCCATCGCCGTTGGAGTCGCCCGCGATGTAATGACAAATCAGGGGCTCGAATCTGGCGAAAAAGGCCTCGAAATTGCCATGGTTGCCATAAAGGGGATTGACGAGAGGGAACAGCGGATTATCCGTGAAGCCGATCGCATAGGCCTTGGTGCCGTTGACGGCGATGTCGTGTCCCGAATCGAGGAAATCGTTGTACTCATCCCCGGAGAGATAGGTGCTGTAGATGAGGCCGCCGCCGGTATAGCCGACTTTCGTGACAAACACCTCCCATTCGCGAACGAAATCATCGTCGTTATTGACCAGCGGAAAATCGTTGGATGCCGTTTCGCCGGTAATATAGGCTATACCCTGTGCATCAATGGCAATTCCGAATCCTTCTTCGTGAGAGCCTCCGCCAAGATAAGAGCTGTAGACCAATGAAAGAATGGGGTCTGTATAAGTGTATTTCGCTATGAAGGCGTCATTGTCATAGTCGCCGGGGCCGTTGTTGAGTTGATTGTCGAAACCCCCGACAATCACAAAGTCGGCGCTGTTGGTTCCCCCGGTGACATATGCGCGTCCGTCGGAGTCAACGGCAATATCATAGCCGGTTTCATAATTGGAACCGCCCAGATAGGTGCTGAATTGCAGAGTAGAGGGGATGGCGTTGAATTTCGTTACAAACGCGTCTTTCTCCGCGCCCCCGTTTACGAGGTCAATGGCGTTCCGCAGCGGGAAGCCCGTTTCTTGTCCCGGATGCTCCGCGGAATAAGTTTCACCCGTCAAAAACGCATAACGACTGTAGCCAACCACCTGGACTGCGATGCCATAACCCTTGTCCCAGTCGCTTCCACCCAGGTAGGTGCTATACTCCAGCGCGCCGGCGCTGAATCGCCCCATGAAAGCGTCTGGAGGCCCGGGATTCCCATCGTTTAGAGTTGCATCAAATGCGTTCTGGGTGATCGGAAAACCCGTGTCATCATAGGGATAGATATCGGGGGGAGAGACCGTCCAGCCGGTAACGAAGGCGATGCTCACGGTTTTATCGACGGCGATATCGGCGCCCTCGTCATCTTCCGGCCCGCCGTAGTATGTGCTGAATACGATGTCGCCGTCCTCATCGAGCTTCGCGACGAAGGCGTCGGACCTGTAATTGGAAGGATCGTCGTCGTTCAGGGTATAATCGGTGGCGGAGACCGTCGGGAAATTATCCGAATTGGTTAAGCCTGTCACCCAAACCTTGCCGAACGCGTCCACCGTGATGCCGTTGGCGGAGTCGGTGTAAACGCCTCCCAGGTAAGAACAATAGACCATTTCCAGGACGCCTGATTGGTTGGGGCAGAACTTGGCGACGAAGGCGTCGCATTCGCCGCCGTTATAATGGAGTTGACTCGGCCGGAAGCTGGGCGGGTCGGGGTCCAGGATCGGAAATTCCTCGTTATCCTCGTCGGAATCGGTCCGGCCGGCCAGGTAGACACAATTATTCGCGTCAACGGCCACAGCAAGGCCCATATCGTCGTTTATGCCGCCGAAGTAACTGCTGAAGACCAGATGAGGGTCGATGACCAGCTGATAATTCGGGTTGAACGCCTCCAGGTCGAATCGGAAGGAATTGTGTCCGGATATCATGTAGCGACCGGAGATCTCCACCGTGGCCCCGTCGATTTCCTGATATACGTAGGGCTTCTTTTCATATACCGGTCCTGTTTGGGAATTGATCTCCAGATCACCGGCGTCGGTCACCTCGACGCCGATGGCGCCCGAGTATCGGATCTCGATCCGGGAATATTCAGCCCCGGGCGCCACGATGAAGTCGTACTTCAGGGCCCCATCGTCGCCATGATATCGCAGGTCGATGCCCGGGTAGAGATCTCTATAAATTACCGACGAGTAATTTGGCACGCCGGTTCGCCAGCAGGCCGGATCGTTTCCGATAAAGTAATTGGAGTTGTGGCCAAGGCGTTCTTCTCCCGCGACTTCCACCTCAGGACTGGACCCGACGAATTGAGCAGCAAGGAAAAGGTTTCCTTGCTTTGCGGAAAGCGCGTAAAGAACTCCGTCCCGATGAAAGGCAAAGGTGGCACCACCGGTTTGAGCCTGGAAGAGCGTTATGTCATCCCATTGGCCGAGATTCTGAGTAAACGCCAAAGGCAAGGACGAGAGGCTGCGGATGACCGCTCCCCTCTGATTGCCATCCGGAGGCGCCTGCGAAGTGGCGTTATTTACATATATCGACAGAAGCCCCACCACTAAAACGAAGATACGGCAAAACATCTGAACCTCCTTACGATCAAAGGATCAAACAAATGCTGAATGTTTTTTCCCAGGTAACGATTAAAGATGTTTGCGCTCGATGTGGCTCTGTAGGCTGCCTCGGATAAACCTGATTTCCCGATGATTTTCGCCGCGCCTTATTCGCCCGATCGCCACATGGTTTTCCCCAACCGGAGGATCGGTATCCCGATGATGGATAAGATATGCATTGTTACCGCTCTGTTGTCAAGGCTAATTTTCGAATAGTCAATTGGGCCACCCGGCATTGAGCTGCATGACAAAGACTCGGCGGCGGCCGAAATCGGCATTGCGCATAGCAAGCGCGGCATAATTTAGAACCCTCAACTTCAGGCGAATTTCCCAATTAGCCTTCACTGTCAGACCTTGCTCCAGTTAACCCCTTAAATCCAATCAGTTGTGTCAACCGAGGTCAGAGGGTTCGCAATTGCGCCAGATTTGATCATGCAATCACCATAAAAGTGACAGGCAATTACAAGTAGCATATGGGGCATTCAGGTGAATGCCGCCACACCTCTATTCGTGCATATCGCGCGGAAGCACGGCATACCGAGCCTCGACGAAAATTAATCTTGGCCTCCGGCCCCCGAACCTTACGCAGTCTTCTATGGCGGCCCGGCAGATTCGATTCCGGATCAACTCATCGACTCAATCTGATTTCTTTGCCAATCAATAATTCCAGACCACAGGCAGATTCCAGAAATAACGCCCGACCAGCGGATTTCCACCCTTCAAATAGGTAACAAAAAAGGTTACGTCGATACCATTTGCCGCCCCATTGCCGTTGACATCGCCGACCGGCTGATAAGTGCAAGTCGGGAAAATGGGTTGACATGCGGAATAATTGACGCCGTCGCCCTCATAGAACCTTGGGGGACCGAATATGGGGTCATCCAGACCAAGATTTAAGATCACATTGGGTGCCCCCGCGGCGGCAGTCAGCACGAGATCAAATACGTCGGTCATTATCGGATAGGCAGTTCCTGGGCCGTTTGCCCAGGAATCAAACGTGATGGCCGTTATCGCTTCTCCCGGCAGGAAGGGACGGGTTGCGCTAAAATACACGGGCGCAATTTCATCTATGGCATCGATGCCGGCAATTACTGCCGGATCGTATGCCATTGAAAAGTTAAAGCCCGATACGGCCACGGCTGTCATGATGGTCACTGTGAATGTGGCCGTCGAAGGATCGCCATCTTGAATCGGTCTTAGTTCAATTTGAGCCGTCGCTGCGGGATCGCATGAGGCCAACGGACAGGCACACAAACCGACAGGAGCCGGACCGCCGCCCTGTAGGAAGTCTACTAAATAGGTTACGTCGGAGCCTTGAAAAAAACCGTTACCGTTGGCATCGGCTCCGGCGGGGCAGAAATCCGGGCAAGCCCATCCTCTAAAGAAATCCCTCATCGCCCAGACATCGGCCCAATTGCACCAGCCGTCGGCATTGGCATCGCCTGAATTATAAAATGCTTGGGCAGCCGATATTCCCGGTAGAAACAACAAAACACACAAAACCACCCCCGCCCAAAGAAGTAACCGTGGGAAGATAACTGCTTTCATTTTTGCCTCCTTAGGAAGGTTAAAGAAGGAGTGTAAATGGAATTCGATAATAAATACTATTACTCATGCACAAATGTCAAGCTTTTTAAATTTTCGATCCATCGGCCAGTGCTTCGGTTCAGAGAAATTTGGACAGACGGGGGGTTTGAGTTAAGAGACGGTTTTGATTAGCTTTTGGGTTGGAAAGGAGGATTTTAGTTTATGCCGCCCAAGGTTAGATCAAACGATCCCGAGTCTGTTGTCAGGGGCTTTCCCCGTTCAATGATTAATGTGGTATTATTTATTGCCCCAGGCTCTTCGCTTAT
>MEWP01000113.1 GCA_001775395.1 candidate division Zixibacteria bacterium RBG_16_53_22
GCATACATTCTCGACGACCGCGAGGAAAAGAGGCGGGCTCTGGATATCATCATGGGACATTATTCGGATATGTCATTCACTTATCGCGACAACCGGGTCGACGAGATTTATATCGTGAAGATCGAAATCGACAGGATGACCGGCAAGAAGGCGGTATAAACCCATATCGCCAAGAAATCCCTCCCGAAATTGGTCCGCCAAAATCCAGAGAGCGAAAGTTCTATCGCTTGTCACGCCCCGGCCGGGCAAATCAATGCTCATGCCGGTGATGCAGGTCCGGCCAATGAGGATGAGAATGCCTTGTTTCCTGATGATCATGCCAATGGGAATGAGCGGATTCGCCGACCTCGGCGGAATGAGGGTGGCCATGATGCAAATCGCCATGCTCATGCAGATGCTCATGCGCCATGATCAGATGAACGTGCTCGTGTTCGTGTCTGTCTTTGAAAATCGCAGTAATCGAAACCACAAGCAACATCACAGACAGCAATTGAATAGGGGACAGGCGTTCACCGAGAAAGGCGACAGAAAGCAGGACGCCGAAAAATGGCGCGCTGGCATATATTGTCTGACTTCTCGTGGCGCCGAGTTGCTGAGCGGCAGTTATATAAAGCGTGATACTTATGCCATAACAGACAGCGCCGACAATCAAGGCCATCGTAACATTAATCATCGGAGCTGCAAATGGCTGCAAGGTGATCCCAATGAGTAAATTCACCGTCCCTGCCACGACACCTTTCCAGAAAGTCGACTGCGCCGGCGTAATGCCGTCGATCAGGGCTGTCAGATGATTATCGATTCCCCAGCAAATACACGCCGCCACGACAAGGAGTCCGGCCGATACTCCCGCCGTTTTTTCTCCCGCCCCCAGGAGGATACTGGCCGCGACCACGCCTGCAATCCCCACCCAGCCGAATTTGCCCAAATAATCCTTGAAAATCAGCCGTCCCAAAACGGCCGTGGCGACCATCTCCATATTGAGCCACATCGATACCGAGGAGGCCGAGGCCCATTTCAATCCAATCAAGAGCAAGACCGGTCCCAGGATCCCGCCGAATAAGACCGCCCCTGAAAGCCTCATCAGGTTTTTGCCATCCAATTTCCGCCCCCGATTGGACTTGAGCTTCCTTATCGCCTGCGGCGCCACGGCCAGGGCCGCCCCCAGGTAAAGCAATCCGGCAAGTTGAAATGACCCAAGTGATTTGAGAAGAGTCTTGCTTGTCGGGGTGGCAGCCCCGAATAGGAGCGCCGAGAGTATCGCCAGTAAAAAATAACTCATGAATGATATCCTGTATTGCCCATAATTTTTATCCGGACTTTCGTGCTTTGAGCTTTTCACTTATTTACAAATAATATAAAGCCGCCCAAAAAACAAACTCTTCATTGACTCCATAATACCGCGTTGGTATCTTGCTTATCAACCATGCACCTTTCCAAAGCCCAGCAGGATGCCGTTGAATATCTTGTCGGGCCGCAGATCATATTGGCGGGCGCCGGTTCCGGAAAAACGAGAGCCATAGTCGCCAAAACCGAGTACCTGGTTCAGGCTCGTGGCTACAAGCCGAACTCGATCCTGGTGATCACTTATTCCAACAAAACACAGGCCGAACTCGAGGAGCGGATAGCCCTGGCCATGCCCGAGCTTGCGGCCGGCGGCGATGAATCGCTGCAGATCAGGACCTTTCACTCATTTGGCATGGAAATTATTTCGGAGTTTGGCCACCACCTGGGCCTGGCCTCGGAAATAGCAAAGGTCAGCGACCATCGGCTCTGGCAATATCTCAGGCGCGCCATAGGCGAGCTTTTGGAATCGGACCTTCTCGACACCAACCAACCGGAACGTGTCTATCGCGACCTGCAATCGTTCATCAGCCGCGCCAAAGACGAACTGGTGACTGCCGAGGATGTCATTTCCCGGGCCGAGCATGAGCTTTCCGAAATTCCACCCGGTGATAGCGATGAGGTCATAATCTTGCGGGATAAGTGGGCCAGGGTCCTCGAGGCCGGCAAGATCTATAAATCATATGAGCGGATTAAGGCCGACGAGGGCAAGCGCGGGGCGGTCGGCAATATCGACTACGGCGATATGATTGTCCTCTCGCATCGGCTTCTTTCGCAGAGCAAAGTAGCGGCCGCGGCCCTGAGGAGCCGGCTTCGTCATATTCTGGTCGATGAGTTTCAGGATGCCAACTTTGCCCAGGTCGAAATCCTGCGGCTGCTGGCCGGGCCAGCGTGCGGCGTCACGGTGGTCGGCGATGACGATCAGGCAATATATCGTTTCCGGGGCGCGAGTTTCGCGTCATTCCGCCTTTTCCAGAAGCTCTTCCCCGGCTGGAAAGTGTTCCGCCTCGAGGAGAATTACCGCTCGCAGGGAAATATCGTGCGCGTGGCCCAATCGCTGATCGAGATCGACCCGGCGGCCAGGTTTGACGCCGACAAGATGATGACGCCGGTCGAGCCGCCCTCCGCGAGGGTCGTGATCCGCAAATGCCCTGATGATTTCACGGAGGCCGCCTATGCGGCTGACGAGATCGGTAGGCTCCTGGAGAATGAAAAATTCCAGAGGCCGAAATCGATTGCCGTCTTGGTGCGCGCCCGCCGTCACAAAGACCTGCTCCTGAAGACGCTGGACAGGAAAGGAATCGGATATTTTTACGACCGCCCTGTCTCGGAACTGCGGACCAGGCCGGGCCGCCTCCTGCTCGATCTGTATCAATTCGCGATCGACCCGGCCCGCGCCGACCTGCTGACGCCGATAATGACTCATTTCCTTCCCGGCCTCGGCCCCGAAATCGAACGCGAGATTAACTATCGTCTCGGGCGCGGCGAGCGCAAGCCGCTTGATACGCTGGCGGCCGCCTCGGACGAGCTGAAAGAGAAAATGCCGTCGGGCATGCCTGCCCTGCTCGAACTCTTGAACCGCTTGATCGCCATGGCGGGGGACTATACGCCCCTTCAAGTGCTGGAACGAATCACAACTGAGTGCGGGCTGCTGAAGGGCGCCATAATCGATAGGAAAATAGCCGATAGCGAGGCCCTGAGCGAGATTGCGCAGGCCTTGAAAATCGCCGAACAATATCAGGGCGAGTATAGAAATCCATCGCATGCCGAGTTCCTCGAATACCTTTCGTGGCATTCCTCGTTTGGAAATGAAAACGAAAGAGATGTTGAGACCGAGGCCCCGGTCATCGTGCAGACAGTTCACGGTTCCAAAGGATTAGAATACCCTGTGGTAATCATTTTGGGATGTTCGAACCGCAGGTTTCCACCCCAGAAACAGAGCGCCATTCTGGAATTCCCCTCGGAGCTATACAAGGAGGAGCTACCCTCGGGTGACTACCGTATCCAAGAGGAGCGGCGCCTGTTTTATGTCGCCATGACCCGGGCCCGCGAGATGCTGTATCTTTATGGCGTCGAGAAAAAGGGCACCAAGATCTCGCAATTTATCACGGAGATTGAGAAGTCGTCTATTTTCGCCGACGTTGCCGCTGTCGAGAAGCCCGGCCCGGCCGAACCCCCGGCGCAGATTGGAATCGGGCCGGCGCAGGTATCCGGCGACCCGAATGCGGCGGTCATAATCCCGGTTGCAAGCCCGATCGAAAAAACTATTCCCGAAAGCCTTATCGAGCTCTGGCGAAAGAAGAGCGCCGAAATCGAATCGCCGGATGATTACGTGGCGCGCAAGCGGGAGTTCATAAAAGAAATTGAGCGGGGAATAGACTCTATCAAGGAGACAATCGCCAGCGAGCATTTCCAGCCCAAGGAGCCGCCGAAACGTGCCGGATTCGAATCGATCTCGTACAGCTCTATCGAGTCGTTTCAGACCTGCCCGTTGCAGTTTTATTTCGGCAAAGTCCTCCGGGTCCCGACAGCACCCAATCCAAATGCGATGCTCGGTTCCGTCATTCACTCGGTCCTTCAAGAAGCCGGCCAGAGGCTCATGGAATCGAGCGAGTTGAAGATTGATGATTTGACGGGGTCCTTTGAAAAGCAGTGGGCCGGGGTCGGTCTTCCCGACCCCGATCGCAAGGAGCGGCTCCGTTCGCGAGGCCGTGAGCTCCTGGAACGATTCATGAGGATGCAGGAGGCGCATCGCGGCAAGCCGGTGGAGCTCGAGAAGGTATTCTCGATTCCCCTGAATGAACCCTTGGATCAGCCGGGCCCCAAAATCACGGGGCGGATCGACCGTATCGATTCCACGCCCGATGGCCTCGAGATCATCGATTACAAGACCGGCAAGAGAAGTTCGGCCGACTTGAAAGGCGACCTTCAGCTTCCGATCTACGCCATGGCCTGCCGGAGCTTGTTCGGGCAGCTTCCGGCTCGTGTCAGATATATGTTTTTTGGCGATGATTCGCAGCATGAGCAATCGTTTACGCCTGAAGAGATTGAATCGGTCAAAGGCGAAATAGGGGCCGTCATCGAGGAAATGAATCGTTCTGATTTCACAGCTACCCCCGGCCAGCATTGCCAATATTGCGCATATGCCAGATTGTGCCCGGCAAAGCAGGAATGGTGACAATTCAATGTATTTGATTCTGACACATAATGCGAATGGGAGGAGATTATGACCCTGATTCTTACGCGTTCCGATGTCATGCAGGTGCTCGACATGGCCGCCTGCATGGACGTGGTCGAGAAGGCGTTCGCCGAACTCTCCGGCGGCACGGCGGTGCTGCCTTTGCGGATCAGTATCACGCCGCCCGACGGCTTAGCGCTTTATATGCCGGCCTACCTCAAGGAGATGGGCGCCCTGGCCTGCAAGGTGGTGACTGTCTATAAGAATAACCCTAAGCTTCACAACATGCCGACCACGATAGGCAAAGTGCTGTTGCAGGACCCATCCACTGGCGATGTTATCTGCATCATAGACGGCGGCTACCTGACCGCAGTCCGCACCGGGGCGGCCAGCGGCGTGGCCACCAAATATCTGGCCCGCAAG
>MEWP01000114.1:0-3853 GCA_001775395.1 candidate division Zixibacteria bacterium RBG_16_53_22
GAGGACGGCGCCAGGGTTTTCATTGTTGATTGACAAACGCCCTCGACAGCGGATCAAGCCGGAGCGGCTATCTTTTCCAGCGCGGCCTGGAGGCGTCGATGACTCTGCAGGCGATGAATATATTCCATCTCCCTGGTCCCGGCCTTGGCCTTTATTATCCTCAGCAGCTCCCTTTTTTCGCTATCTCGCCATGACGACAGGTCATCGATCAGAGACAGAAGCGGCGCAAAGCGCTCGAATTGCGTCCGCTCCCCGGCCGATAGCCTGCCGGGCCGCAGGCCAGCGGCGTGCACTTTCGATAAGGCATGCTCGAGGGCTTTTTGACGGTTCCCTCCGAATCGGCCGGCCACCATCCTCGTGACAGCAAAGGCAAGTTCGGTTACCCGCAACTCCTTATATGGCTTCTCGCTCTTTCGCCCGCGCGAAATATGCATATCGCTTAAGGCCAGTTTCTGGAGCACCTTTTCGCTGGTGCGGTAATTCCTGTCGGCGGAGATTTTCTGCCATTCCTCTTGCGCCAGGCGGTCGGTCTTCGGGTCGAGCGACCTGAACCCCAACTTGTAGTAAAACCAAAACGAGCCGGATTTAATTCCCTCCTCGTTTTCATAACCGAGCTGCCATCGGCGCATGAGGAAATCTCGTCCGCCGAAATGATGGTAGAAGAGACGCGCGAAATGCTCGAAAATCGCCGAGGCCTCACCGGAGCGAAAACTATCGAAGACATTTATGGCAATTTCGCAGCGATCGAAAAACAGAATCGAGATCCCGTATCCGATGGGGACTCCGTTCTTGATAATGAGCGCGGCGTAGTTGCTTTCCAACGGCATCCGATATCCGGGGAGCATGCCGAAGAAATATATGTCGAGGCCGTTTCCCGGGCTGGTGACATAGACTTCATCGGGATTGGCGAATGTGGCGGGATACAACTCCCGGTGACGCGGCAGGAGAGCGCGTATTAATGTCTCAATCCGCTCCTCGGCTTGCTTTGGTGTCAATAGTCTTAGAACGGGAGGGCCTTTCCTGACAGTTTCGTGGAGGTCAATTCTTCGTTTTTTCAGGGGTGCTCTTTGAAAGTAGGTTTTCGCAGGAGGAATTTTAGCTAGAGTTCTGGAACCCCGGGAATTTCCAAGGTCCCATTTGAGCATCAGTTCGGCGTTATCGAAAATGTATTGCTGCGTCTCAAAAGGAATGCCGAGCTTATCGAGGCGGTCTACAAGCCATATCAGGAGATTTTTCTGGCCGGCCGCCATCCTGATCCAATCCACCGTGCCCAGGTCCTCGTCGTCGATGCCGTCATTTTCCACATACAGCGCGAAGAGAGGCAGCAGGCCCGACAGCGGATCGCCACTCTTATCATCGTAATCTTCCCAGTCGATATCGAGAGCCTGGCCGAATCGCTCCAGAAGCCACCCGGTGGTTCGAAGATTGTATGGATAATGTATGGTCGTGCCGGCGATCCCGGTATCGTCGAGCGCCGTGGCCCGTCGGCGGCCCCTCCGCAGGCGGTCGACTCGTTCATGGAATGATGACAGCTCGTCATCCACCAGCTTAAGGATCTTATGATTGTCGGGGTAGGCCTGCATGAAGCAAAGCATCTCGTGGTATTTTTCCAGGAGACGGGGGTTGGAAATGATCAGATCCCGAATCCCTCCGATAATCGCGGCCTTGGATGCGGCGTCTTCGCGGGAGTAACTCATCTTAAGCTCGATCAGGCGCTTGACCATCTCGGCGGATTTTGACGGCATAGGAATAACCAACCCTTCAATGAAATAATACTTCCCGGATGGAAATGGGGCCCATCGGCGCCCTAAATGGCAATACGAGCAATCCAGGCCGCGGCCACAATCAGGATTCCAAGAGCCTGGGCATATCGACCAGAGAGCCCTGGGCCGGCGGGTCTCAAGCGATTGAGAGCTTCTCCGGCGTAAAATCCGGCATTAATCGCGGGTATCGAAAGCAGCGCCGCCCAGGGTGCGCTTGTGGCTATGAAAGCCGCAATTCCCCGGAATCCGGATATTCCATTAATCGCCTCACCACCGGCATAAGTTGCATAGTAAGCGAACAGAACATAAGCGCCGACAGTTATCGCCGGAGCGAGAAGAGACCGGCGCAGGGCCGACGATTCAATCGAGGTCCTGGTCAGGCCGTATGTTATTTCGAATACGGCGCCGTCGATCAGCACCGCCATCACCGAAACCGCACCGCAGGCATGAAGATCGAGCGAAAGGGTCTTGTAGACACTAGCCAGAGCCGCCATCACCAGCGCCGAGCCGGGGAATCCACCCATCCGCTTGGCGGCCAGGAGAGTCGCCAGAGCGAACGCAAACAGAAAAGGCGAACGATGGGGTACCCCAAGCTCGGTCAATCCGATTGCCCCGAAAATCTCAAACGCGCCCCAGATGGAGCCCATGACCAACACGGCTGTAATTTTGTCGAGAGTTTTCATATCCGGACCTCTCAATTCGCCCGCAATTGAAGAATGGGGCTCGATTCAGGAACCGGCTAAAATTAAGATATCGACCTCCATGCCCGCAAGAGGAAAATTAGCCTGAGGCCGGCCTCTTCAGGCTTATTGCTTGTTTGTAGGGGTCTGCGGCCCTGCCCAGACGGGTCCGTATTGGGGGCGGCCGCGAGGCCGCCCCCTGATTTTCCCTGTCGGTCCCTGTTTCTATCCCATTTTATATTTCGGTCGTTTGGAATTTAAGGATGAGCCGACCCCCTTCGGGGGTCGAGGGCCGCAGGGGTCTGCGGCCCCTACGGGCCTCCTCTAAATGGCGTCACAAAATCCTGCGGTTGATTTCGCTTCGCCGAAAGGGTATAATGCCGGCAGTTCGTTTCGCAAACGCTGAAAATTCAATACCATAGGTGTGTTTAATTATGTCAACAAACGATATGTATGTCGAAATATACAAGGCCCGGTTGGAAGGCCGACCGTTCGTTGTCGCCACGCTGGTGGCTGCCTCGGGATCGACCCCGCGCCGAGCCGGGGCCAGAATGCTGGTCTACCCCGATGGCTCAATATCGGGGACGATTGGCGGCGGCAATTTCGAGAAGATGGTGATCGAAGATGCCCTTAAGTTGCTCGAGGGCGCCGAGACGACCTTGCTGAAATCATATCGTTTCGAGAAATCCGGGCCGGATGCCACCGGCATGTATTGCGGCGGGCAAGGCCAGGTCTACTTCGAAAAATCGGGGGTCCCCGAAAAGCTGGTAATTTTCGGCGGCGGGCATATCTGCCGCGACTTGGTGAGGGTGGCCGCGGGATTGAATTTCAAGATCATCGTGGTTGATGAGCGTCAGGATATCCTCGCGCAATATTCGGCGCCGGTTGAAACTCGCCTGACCGATGCCGACTACCAGACCAATTATCCCGCGATCGACGAAAAATCATACGTGGTCATAGTCACTCACGGCCATCGATGCGACCGGGAAGTGCTGGCTAAAGTTATCGGGACAAATTGCGCCTATATCGGCATGATAGGTTCGCGGTCAAAGATCACCAAGACATACAAGGAACTCGAGGCGGCCGGGATCGAGCGCGCGGCGCTAAAACGGGTCCATTCGCCTGTTGGGCTGGATATCGGGGCCGAGGGCCCCTACGAGATCGCGGTGGCGATCGCCGCCGAGCTGGTGGCGGTGCGGCGGAAAAGAGCCAGGTAGCCAGTAGGCAATAGGCAACAAGTAGAATAGGGTGGGGCTTTCGATCCCCGCGGAGAAGAAAGGTGCGCCGCGCACTGAAAGGTGGAGGCCCGCATGCCGTGCCTTAAATCGCCTCAGGATGTCGCTTTGCTTCCATCCTGAGGCATAAGAATTAAACGGTCTATTCGAATAGGCGGGTCTTTTAGACCCGCTG
>MEWP01000114.1:3875-5303 GCA_001775395.1 candidate division Zixibacteria bacterium RBG_16_53_22
ACAGATTTTTCGGGCGACAGCACGCCGGTTGCATTTTGCGGTCACAGCCCTCCCCGGGGCGGGTGACACGCAATGAAAATGAAAATGACGCAGGGGTTCAGCCCCGCACAGGGCAGGGGTAAACATGCTGAACCCCTACATTTTCTAACATCTGCATTTTCCCCGTCGGCAACGGAATTGATATATCAATCTATAATTTCCCATCGAGGCTGATATTTATCCAATTCCTCTTTGGTTCGCGGGTCCATTGGATGAGGGCGCTCGGGAATTTCGACATGCTTTTCGACGCCGCAGAGGGGAGTCGAGAAGTAGCGCTGGCCAGTGTCGTTGATCATGGTGACAATCCGCTTGAGCTCCAGGCGTTTCCTGGCAAGCTTGATCGCCGCCGCGACGTTTGAGCCTGACGATATCCCGCAGAAGATACCCTCTTTGGCCGCCAGCGCCTTGCCCATTGCCACCGCTTCGTCGGTAGTCGTGGTGATGATACCGTCAAGCAAGGAGACATCGAGGTTGATCGGCACGAAACCATCGCCGATACCCTCGATGCCATGTGGTCCCCACTTGCGATGCGACAGCAACGGACACTCGGCCGGTTCGATCGCATAAAGTCTGACTTTCGAGCCTTGCTCCCGGAAGTACCTCCCCACACCGGTTATCGTGCCGCCCGTTCCCTGCGTGGCGATAAAGGCGTCGAGCTTGCCGCCGGTCTGCTCCCAGATTTCCGGGCCGGTGGTGGCGTAGTGAGCGGCCACGTTGTCAGGGTTGTCGAACTGGGCCGGTACCCAATATTTTTCCGGGTTCTGACGGCGGATCTCATCGAGTTTCTGCAGTGCCAGGTCGACATCGCTCTCGCCGCCGGGCGTGTAGATCATTGTCGAGCCATAGGCGATATCGAGCATCTTGCGCTCCTCCGACATACCCTCGGGCATGACGATAATGCAGGGGTAACCCTTGACCGCCGCCACAAACGAACATCCGATCCCGGCATTGCCGGTCGAGCATTCCAGGACAGTCATACCGGGCCGAAGCTTGCCGCGTTTCTCAGCCAGTTCGAACATGTTCAGGTAGATGCGATCCTTGAGACTTCCCGATGGCGAAAAGTATTCTATTTTGCCAAGAATTTCGCAGGCGACTCCGAACGATTGGGGAATCCTGTTAAGGCGCACCAGTGGCGTCCGGCCGATGGCGTCGAGAATGCTCTGATGGATTTTTCCGTTGCTGTCCCAGGGTATGGGCATTATATCACCTCATTTGATTTGTCAACTGCTTTGCTCGTTTTATTACGGAATCGATATCCGGGCTTGTTATTTCGATATCTGTCGAGACGTTTTTCCTAACGGTCTCGATATCCTTGAGGCCGTGGCCGGTGAGGAGCACGACAGTTGTCTCTCCTCTTTGTATCGAATCGTTTTCGATCAATCGCAATAG
>MEWP01000114.1:5320-7437 GCA_001775395.1 candidate division Zixibacteria bacterium RBG_16_53_22
GCCGGCTCGCAAAAAACGCCTGCCTGTGCGGCCAGGGTTCGCTGGGCCTTCAGAATCTCATTGTCGGAGACAGCGACCATCGCCCCGCCCGTGGCTCTTACGGCCCGCAAAGCCTTGACACCGTCGCGAGGGCAGCCGACCGCGATCGAATCGGCGATGGTATCGGTTTTATCGACCGGCTCGATATCGCCGCCACGCTCGAACGCCTTGACAAGAGGCGCGGCACCCTCGGCCTGGACACCATAGAGGCGCGGCAACTTCTCAATCAGCCCCAGGCCGAGCAAGTCGGCGAATCCTTTGTATAGTCCCCCGATTATGCAACCGTCGCCAACCGGGCAGACGACCACGTCAGGCGCGCGGCCAAGTTTAACTGCGATCTCGATCGCTGCGCTCTTTTTGCCCTCGCCGGTGAAAGGGTTGACCGCTGTGTTGCGGTTGTACCAGCCAAAATGATTGCAGGCTTCCTGGCAAAGGTCGAAAGCGCGGTCGTAGTCGCAATCCAGACGAATGGCTCTGGCGCCATGGATCAGGATTTGAGTCAATTTGGGCGCCGGAGCATCCTTTGGGATAAAAACCACGGCCTTCATATCCGTCGCCGCAGTTAGGGTGGCCAGTGACGAGGCGGCATTGCCGGTGGAGGCGCAGGCGATGATGCTGGCCCCGCTTTCCTTGGCCAGGGCCAGCGCCACAGCCGAGGCTCGGTCTTTCAGCGAGGCCGAGGGGTTGCGGCCATCATCTTTAAAATAGAGACTGTCAAACGCCAATTGGCGTGAGAGGTTTGACGATTGCAAAATCGGTGTCTGCCCGAACTGAAGCGGTGGCAGGCTGGCGGGATCGTCGTAGGGGAAGATATCGGCAAGAGCATTGTAGGGGTCGCACCAAGAGAAAAATGCTATGGGACAGCGCAATTTTCTTTTGAATTCGTTAAGCGGGTAGACAACATCGAGCGTTCCCTTGAGCGGTCCACAATGTGGGCAAGTGGCCGCCTGTTTGGTAGGCGCGACTGCCTGACCGCATGTAACACATTTAAGCTCGAATTTCATATTCTCGCCCAGAGCTTGCTCGCGAGTTCCCGGGCGCGGGCCATCGTTTCCATATAATCCAGATTCACAAATTGCCCGCCGTCCAGGATTTTCTTGCCAGCCACCCAGACCGAATCGACCCGACTATTGGACAATCCATATAGGAAATGTCCGCCTATATTACCAGGTGTTATCGGCGTTGGCGGGTAATAATCCCAGAGCACCAGGTCAGCGGGGAAGCCTGGTGCGATCTGTCCGGTTCTGATGCCGGATATCTTTTCCAGAATTGCAGGATTGTTCTTCAGTAAGAGATCGCAAACTTCGGCAAAACCGGCAGCCGGGTTCCCGCTCTCATACCTTGTTATATACAGCGCCGATTTGGATTCGTTGATGATGTCCGGTCCGATACCGTCGGTGCCAATTCCGATCGAAAGCGGGTTGTATTCCCACCACCGGGCGACACCGACCGCATTGTTCTGGTTGGAGCGCGGGCAGATCGCGAGGTTGGTTTTCGTGTTCTGCAGGATTTCGATCTCGCTTTTATCCAGATGAACGCCGTGGATTGCCAGGCTCTTTTCGCCCAATAATCCGTGGCTGGCAAACCTTTCGGCCACGCGCAAGCCGTATTTTTCAAGGCTGTCACTCTGATCGCATTCATCCTCGGCTAAATGAAAGTGACAGCCGAATGAATATTGCCTAGCCAGAGCGGAAATCTTCGCCAGGCTTAAATCGGACAGCGTCATCGAGGCATGCATGCCGATCATGGCCGCCAATTGGTCGCCTTTGCCCGGCCAACGCTCCAACGCGTTCATCGTTTCGCGGAGCCCCTCCTCAAAAGCCTTTTCACTGCGGCGATCGGAAAGCTCGAAACAGATCGAGCCGCGCAGGCCGACCGTATCGAATGCCCGGGCGATAGCATCGAGGGAACCGGCGATCGTTTTCTGGCTGGAATGATGATCGACCACTGCTGTCACACCGGACAGAGCCGAATCGCACAGACCTACCAGCGCTGAGTAGTAGATATCGTCAAGGTTGAGCGCCTCATCCAGACGCCACCAGATATCGCGCAATATCGCCGGGAAATTCTTCGGCGAC
>MEWP01000115.1 GCA_001775395.1 candidate division Zixibacteria bacterium RBG_16_53_22
TCGTACGGCTGGTCAAACGTTTTGAACAGCACCATCGATTGCTTGGGGGAGCCAACCCAGGCCGGCATCATGATACGAAATACCGACGTTGTGCATGTGGAAGGCACCGAGATACAAAACTATGAAAACTCCATCATCTGCTATAATTCGGATGCGGAGATAGCAGACTGCAATTTCTCCATCAATGAGGTGGCCGTCTATTCCCAACAATATTCGTGCCCCGAGATACGCTGGTGCGTCACGTCCGGTTCTCACATTGGCATCAAGACCTGCACCTATGCCAGCGCCGAGGCCGGGCGTGTTTCTGACTGGGGCTGGTGTTCGTTCGGGTTCCCCTACCCCGTCAATAACGGCTACTACATTTACCACGCTGCCGGGCCAGGGCAGATGAGCCCAGATACACTGTGGGCACAATATAATTGGTTTAGCACCCCCACACCAGACCCGGGGAAATTTTTCGCCGGTGCACCAAACGTGATAATGTGGCGCCCATATCTCACCGGCTCGCCACCTCCCAAGCGAGATCCGACTGCAGGGGGCCCGTCCCAATCATTTTCTGTGGCGCAGAATTATCCTAATCCATTCAATCCGCAGACTGAAATCCACTTTTCCCTCGAAAGGCCCGCCTTCACGACAGTAACGGTCTACAACATCATGGGCCAGCAGATTGCCACGCTGGCATCAACCGATATGGAGATCGGCGAACACGCCGTTTTATGGGACGGCCATGATGATCATGGCAGCCCCGTCTCGTCCGGCGTTTACTTTTATGTCATTCAGGCCGGAGAGCGTTTCGAATCCAGGAAAATGGTCATGGTGCGCTAAGGGAGGAGAAGATGAAAAAGGTATTGCTGATAATGGTATTGGGGCTAATTCCGGCATTGACTGTGGCGGGCGAGATTTCATTGAACCTCGACCGCTGCGCCGTGCTCAATGATTCAGCCGACCAGGCGGCAGAGAGCAAGATCGCATTGCATTTTGCGATTCCAGACAGTCTGACGGGAAGGCATATCTACTACGCCGAGTTGGTCATATCGGCCCCCATTCAACCGTCAAGTGAAGATTCCCTGTTCGAGCTGCTGGTCTTCCCGCTCACTTCTGAATGGGGTCAAGAGGATATCGATTATGAAGCCAGCGAGGCTATAACCGACAGCGTCCTGATCGGAACCAAGATGGTCAAGCTGGGGGATTCGCACGAATTCCATATCGACATCACGCCCTTCGTCCATGACATACTTGCGGGAAGCAGGCCCAATCACGGCCTGATTGCCATTGCCGACCTGCTGGGAGATAGGAATTTGCAGATACCCGGTAACCTTAATGGACCCTTGCGGGACGCGACACGGGTGAGGATCGTCTATAGGTAACCGCCCTTTGGCCCGAATAGAATAAAGGATCGGGCCTATTCAGAAGCAGGATATTCGCGACAATAATGGCCCGGCATCTCCGCCGGGCCCTAAATCAATGCTATTCCACTAACCCCGACTTAGTGGCAAGAGAGCCGAATCCCCTACCATAATTTGAGCGCATTCAGCCCCTGTGTGTAGACTGCTGTCCGCCAGGTAGGCAGGACCGGCGCTTTTCGTCAAAGTGAAAGCCTTCTGCACTACCTCGGGGACAGATATTAAGGTCTCCATAAGACCCCGAAAAAACTTTCAGTCGCCCATAGTCATGGTTGCGCGGTCCAAAAGCATAAATCGCATCCTTTAAGGACGCCAAAGATGGATCATAGTTGAAAGCACAGCGTGAAAGTTCTTAGTTCTGCACGGCCCGGGGAGTTCTTGACAGATTTGTCTATTTTACCTAAACTATCATTTGACTTCCTCCGTGCCCATCTTATATTAGAATTGCACTGCATCATTCAGCGGCACCCCTGGCAATTAGCAAGACCGCAACGTCTTGAGGAGATGACATGAGAAGGGTGTTCGTAGCTTTAGTGATCCTCGCATCTATAGCCACAAGAGTATCCTCAAGGATCATCAATATCCCCACTGATTATCCCACAATCCAGGCCGGCATCGACGCCAGTGCCAACGGCGATACCATGCTGGTGGGTCAACCGAAGTCAGAAATTTCGCAGCTATACGGATGCCGAACGATACTTACGATATTGAGCTGAACCTGAAACTGCAAGTCTGGGAAGAATACCGCAGCTTCAATCGACCGCACGGATTGCCGAACGGGAATGCCCCTAATTAAGTGCTCAAAGACAGATTAACTGCTGGACAAAAAGTGTCTTCAGCAATATGAAGTATCACATCCGCGGCTGTTAATGAAGATTCTCGTTCAGCTGTACGTGGATCATTCTTGCCTTCGTATGAGCTGTTTTCTTCCGGACCATAAATTACGGATATTGTATCTGAATAGGCTGGATATAGATATGGCTTGCAATCGGAACGGAATCTAATTATTTTGCAGAGTAACGGTTCCGATATCCGATTGGCAAGAATTGTCAGGTGTCTTATACGGTACTCGTAGAGGCAGTCGCTGGAGCAACCGCCTCTTTGCGTTAGTAGGTCATAAGTAGCCAAAAAGGAAGCTGGTTGCCAGAAAAGAGATTTTAGTCATGGACCACAGTTCAACCGATTCGAAACTTGATCGCGTTGCATTCATCGGCAACTACTTACCGCGCCACTGCGGCATTGCCACATTTACTACCGATTTGTGTGAGGCCATCGCCGCCCAATATAGTCAAACGACCTGCATTGCCCTGCCGGTCAATGATATCGAGGCCGGTTACGCCTACCCGACCCGCGTTCGGTTTGAACTCGCAGAGAAGGATATTGATTCCTATCGCCGCGCCGCCGACTTCTTGAATATCAACAACGTAGATCTCGTATCCCTGCAACATGAGTATGGCATTTACGGCGGACGTGCGGGCAGCCACATTCTGGTGCTCTTGCGCGAATTGCGCATGCCCATAGTCACGACCCTGCACACTATTCTGCGCGACCCCGATCCCGATCAGCGGCGGGTTTTGAAAGAAGTCGCGGCCCTGTCCGATCGGTTGGTCGTCATGAGTGCCCGCGGCGCGGAATTCTTGCGCGAGGTCTATGGTGTGCTGCCGGAGAAGATTGATCTGATTCCCCACGGCATTCCTGATGTGCCCTTTGTAGACCCAAGTTTTCACAAAGACCTGTTTGGAGTCGAGGGCAAAATCGTCTTACTTAGCTTCGGCTTGCTGTCGGCGAACAAAGGGATCGAAAATGTCATCGCCGCCCTTCCCAGTATTTTAGCCCGACACCCAAATGTAGTATACATCATCCTCGGCGCGACCCATCCCCACGTAGTGCGGAATGAAGGTGAAACGTACAGGCTGTCCCTGCAATGGCTGGCTCAGGAGAAAGGCGTAGAAGGTCAGGTGATTTTCTATGACCGCTTTGTTAGTTTGGAAGAGCTCGTTCAGTTTATAAGCGCAGCGGATATTTACATCACACCCTATCACGCCGCAGCGCAGATCACCTCGGGTACGCTCGCGTACACGGTAGGGGCAGGTAAGGCCGTCATTTCAACACCGTTCTGGTATGCGGAAGAGATACTGGCCGAAGGACGGGGAGCGCTGGTGCCGTTCCGGGATCCAGTGGCGCTGGCCGATCAGGTAATTAGCCTTTTGGACAACGAAGCCCAGCGACACGCGATGCGTAAGCGAGCCTATGTATTTGGGCGAGAGATGATCTGGCCGCAGGTAGCGAGCCGCTATATGGAGAGTTTTGAACGCGCTCGAGCGGAGCGCCGTCATTTTGCTCGCCAGGACTTTGCAGTTAAGCCATTAGACAAACGTCCGGGCAAATTGCCGCCTCTTAGAACGGACCACTTGCACCACATGACAGACGAGACCGGCATACTGCAACATGCCATTTTCACGATCCCCAACTATATCGAAGGTTACACCACCGATGACAATGCCCGCGCGCTGATGGTGAGCGCTCTTCTGGAAGCCATCGGCAATGAAGAGGCCCCAGAATTGGCCTCCCGTTATCTTGCCTTTATCTGGTACGCCTTCAATACCGAAACCGGATGCTTCCGCAACTTTATGGATTACCAGCGCCATTGGCTGGAAGTTAACGGTTCGGACGATAGCCACGGCCGCACGTTGTGGGCGTTGGGCGCTGTCTTGGGACGCTCGAACATACCTGCCTTGCAAAGTATGGCTGGCCGGGTGTTCGAGCAGGCCTTGCCCGCTATTCTTACTACGACCAGCCCGCGCGCTTGGGCATTCGCGCTCATCGGCATCCACGAATACCTACAGCGGTTTACCGGTGACCGTAGAGCCAGCCAGGTCCGGGAGGAATTGTCCGGGCGGTTGTTGACATTGTATCAAAGCCACCGTTCGGAGCAATGGCGCTGGTATGAAGACAAGTTGACCTACTGCAATGCCGCGCTGCCACATGCGTTGCTCATGTGTGGCCAATCGATACCGAATGCCACCATGATGGAAACCGGACTGGAGGCGCTTTCTTGGCTGGCCGATTTGCAACGCGCGGACGCGGGGCATTTTGTTCCTATCGGATCCAATGGCTTTTATCAGCAAAATGGTGAGCGGGCCCGATTCGATCAACAGCCGGTGGAGGCGCAAGCGATGGTCTCTGCATGTCTAGAAGCCTACCGGATCACGGGCGATAATCGCTGGCATAAGGAAGCTCGCCGCGCCTTCGAATGGTTCCTCGGGCGCAACGATTTGAACCTCCCCGTTTACGACCCGACCACTGGGGGTTGCCGGGATGGTTTGCATCCCGACCGACCTAACGAGAATCAGGGCGCGGAATCGACGCTGGCCTTCCTCCAATCGTTACTAGAACTAAGGCTGGCTGAAAATCCACTTTTGTCTATTGAGGCAGGATCAGTATGAGCAATCAACACCCCGAACTCTTTCTTCGCCATCCATTCAATCCTATTCTGACCGCTAATGATTGGCCTTATCCGGCGCATAGCGTGTTCAACCCTGGAGCGGCATTGTTGCCTGACGGAACCACTCTGCTCTTGTGCCGTGTGGAAGACCGGCGCGGCCATTCCCACTTATGCGCGGCCCGCTCTGCCAATGGCATAGACAACTGGAAGATTGATTCCCAGCCCACCTTGCTGGCAGATCCTGGGCACTTCCCGGAAGAATTGTGGGGCATCGAAGACCCACGTATCACCTACGTTCCCGAATTAAGGCAGTATGCAGTCGTTTACACCGCCTACACGCGGAATGGCCCCGGCGTGTCGCTGGCCCTCACGGAAGATTTCCACCACTTTGACCGCTATGGTTTGATCATGCAGCCTGAAGATAAAGACGCAGCCCTGTTGCCTTGTCGGGTTGGCGGAAATTGGGCTTTGATCCACCGCCCGGTAAGTTTTCCCGGCGCGCACATGTGGATCTCTTACTCCTCCGACTTGCGCCAGTGGGGCAATCACAAATTGATGATGGAAGCGCGGCTTGGCGGGTGGTGGGATGCGAACAAAATTGGACTCTCGTCTCCGCCCGTTGAAACCGAGCAAGGTTGGTTAGTGATTTACCACGGGGTGCGACAAAACGCAGCCGGCTCCATTTACCGACTCGGCCTGGCATTGTTCGATTTGCACGCGCCTGATCAATGTCTCAAACGTAGCGACGAGTGGATTTTTGGCCCGGAAAAACCCTATGAACAATGCGGCGATGTTGACAACGTCATCTTTCCCTGTGGCTGCACAATTGCTCCCGATGGTGACACTATTCACCTCTATTATGGCTCAGCAGATTCGAGCATTGCTCTGGCCAGCGGCAGTATTCGCGCCATTCTGGAATGGCTTGAACAACACAGTTAAAGAACCCTTGCTTCGCCAGGTAGGCAGATTGGCGATAAGATAAGGGGTGAGCAAATTGCCGGCCCTTTAATTATAGTTTATTTTTTTATGGCAGTTAAGTAGTACGCGCGCCTCGGGGACCTGACCGTTTACCTTGATTGTCGTTGACGTAGATTATTTCGTGGGCTATACTATTATGAAATACTATTGCCTGATATTATGTTCGCCTTGAGCACAATGAGGCTAGGCAGTTCCAGTATTGGCTGTGTGGCTGCACGCTTAACGGCGAAACAATGAAGCACAAACCGAAAGGAGTCACACAATGGGAGACAAGGGCGGGAAAAAGGATAAGAACAAGAATCAGAAACAAAAGCTAAACAAACAGGAACAAGAAGCAATAAGGAAACAGGAGAAGCAACAGAAGAGCACTCCGATTCCCGGTAGCGGGCAATCGGGCCAATATCGAGGCTAAATTTGATATGCGGCAAAAGCCCAATTCATCGTCTGTATCGAAACAAAGGATAGGATAAACGAACCTTTTGCTCTGGCGAAGATTCGCCCGCACTTTATTTTTTTGCCAAGTAGACCGATGATTCTCGCAGGCGCAGGCAAAATAGGATTATAATTTCCCACAAAGCCTAAAGGCGGTAAGGCAGGCACCGCTTTATATCAAAGCGAAAATCGAAA
>MEWP01000116.1:0-2193 GCA_001775395.1 candidate division Zixibacteria bacterium RBG_16_53_22
CAAATCCTCTATCAAACTGTCATAATTGTTCATGGCACGTAATATCGCCGCCGGATGATATGTCACCATGAACTTCGTCCCCTGGTAATCGAACCATCGCCCGCGCATCTCGCCCAGTGTCATCTTGGTCCGCAAAAGAGTCTGCGCCGCGATCCGTCCCAAAGAGCAGATGATTTTCGGCTTGAGCAGCCTGATCTGCGCGTGCAGGAACGGCTCGCAGGCCTCGACCTCCTCCGGCTCGGGATCGCGATTCTCCGGCGGACGGGATTTCAGAATATTGGCGATATAAACATCCTCGCGCCTCAGGCCGACCTCATCGAGCATCTTGTTGAGCAGTTTCCCGGCACGGCCCACGAATGGTATCCCCTGCAGGTCCTCGTCGCGCCCGGGAGCCTCGCCGATAAACATGATCTCGGCCTCGGCGCTGCCATCGCCGAAAACGAAATTGGTGCGCGTCTTCCATAACGGGCACAGTCGACAATCCTTAGTCGAGCGATAGAGTTGGTCGAGCGTCTCGGCATCGGCGAATCGCTCTATAGGCAGGGCGGGAAGCTCCTTCGGCTTGCGCGGCGTCATGGGAGTTGATTCGAATGGAAGATAAACCTCCTCGAATCCCAGGTCCAACTGCTGCCGGAGATACTTTTCAAGGAGCCTGAGCGGAGTCGAAGGCTCAAGGTCGCCTTTTATACGTCCGGCCACCTCTGGCTCTCCCTCTCTGAATCTGCGGAACGTGTCGGCCCGGAGCGCCCGGCTGAATCTGCGGTACCGGCTGGGCATGCGACAGATTGATTGCCTCCTCGATGATCTTAATAGCCAGCTCATACTTGGGAAGCCGCTCCGTCCGCACCGTCTTGCCGCCGCGCGGGATAATCGTGATACGGTTGAAATCGGATCCGAATCCGATTCCCTCCTCGCTGGGATTATTGGCCACGATCATATCGAGGCGCTTGTCGCGAAGCTTATCATGGGCGCGGGCCTCGAGATTCTCCACCTCGAGCGCAAACCCGATCACCTTGCGCGGCCGATTTTTCTGCAGCGACTTGAGAATATCGGGATTGGCTTGAAGAGTCAGATTCAGAGATTCGCCGCTTCTCTTGATTTTCTGCTTCTGGTAGCTGGCGGGACGGAAATCAGCGACGGCCGCCGCCATGAACAGGTAATCGGCGCCGGCACATGCTTTGTCGATCTCATCCTGCATCTGAAGCGCCGTCTCGACCCGCACTACGTTGACACCCGGCGGCGGCGCCAGCTCGACCGGGCCGCTGACCAGCGTAACCTCGGCGCCGAAGGCAGATGCGGCATCGGCCAGCGCGTACCCCATCTTGCCCGAGGAGTAGTTGCTGATATATCGCACGGGATCGAGCGGCTCGCGTGTCGGCCCGGCACTGACTACGACATGCTGTCCCTTGAGGTCGTTTCGCCCCAGGAGAATCTGTCGGGCGCGGGCGAAAATTGTCCCGGGCTCGCTCATCCGGCCGGAGGCTGTAATCAGCGAAGCCAGCGCGCCGGTCTCAGGCCCGATAAAATGGACGCCGGTCGATTTCAGGTAGGTGATATTCCTCTGCACCGCCTTGTTATTGTACATCTTGACATTCATGGCCGGCGCGATCAGTATCGGCCCGGCATAAGCGATCGCCTGTGTCGAGAGGACCTCATCGGCGATACCGTTGGCCAGCTTGCCAATCACGTTGGCGGTACACGGCGCGATGACGAGGATGTTGGCCCAGTCGGACCAGGCGACATGCTCCAACGAGTATGGCTTGGGGTCGAAAACGTCGAGCGACACCTCCTCGGCCCCCAGCGATTGGAATGTCAGCGGCGTGATAAAATGCTGGGCGGCCTCGGTCATGACCACGCGCACGTGGGCCTCGGCCTTGACAAACAGGCGCAGCAGCTCGCAGGCCTTGAACGAGCCGATCCCGCCGCTTATACCCAATAGTATGTTTTTCCCTTTCACGGACATCTGCCCTTTCTCCTCTGTGAAGTCGTGGTCGTGGCGCACGTGGACGTAGGCCACGCACCAGAATGCACGAGAATAAAACCAAATCAGCGGGCCCTGTGCAACAGATATTTATCCACGCGATTTCCACATGCCATGGCCTTTCGGTGGCGCAGATTCTTGATATAACTTTTCCGGCTTCAGAAGTTGCCACTGGCGCCGTGGCGGGGCGGCGGCGAGGCGCTGGGCTGGGG
>MEWP01000116.1:2234-17602 GCA_001775395.1 candidate division Zixibacteria bacterium RBG_16_53_22
CGGGCAGACAAGCTACCCGCCTACCAGAATGCTTTTTAACCGGGTGGCGTCAGGAGGCCCCGCCTGACGGCGGTTGACCGTCGGGTCAGGCGACCCAGCGGCACAGGGAATATAACAATTAGTTATTGGCCAATTTATCAAAGGCAATGCTCAAAATTGCCTCAACACCGGCCAGCATTTTGAACTGCTTTGTATCGTCCTCAGCACTGCTGATAGTAATGTAGTCCTTAGTTCTCACTATTCGATAAAGAGGTGTGGACCCCGCACAAATGGTGAATTCACTTCGGTTCTCTTCGTGGGCTGAATAACCGGTCATTCTTTCTCCTTTCGCAGAACGGAATGAAATTGCACATCGAGCTGACATACTACTTCAACTTCTCTGTCACAGACTATCATTTGGGATTAAAAATCCTCTGACTCAAATTGGTCAGCTCTTTATAAATGCTGTTCCGTCCATGGCATTTAATTCTCGTAACATCCGGCTCTCGAAAATCCTGATAAAATGGCACTCCGGACAGCAAAGGAGCGTGCAACATTTTTATTATGCCCGTATTAGGGTCCTTGCTTAAGGGCACCTGCCATAAACCTCCTCCGCTCAATCCCCCGAAGAATTTCGGCCAATCGCTATCGGGCTTACCCCTATAAATAATATCAATGTAATCATATGCTTCACTTGGGAATTCCTCTATCTCTCCAGTCAACCAAGGACCCATATGCTGAGAAAGTACTTCCTTGTACAGGCGAACCTTCGGTCTTGCTAGAGAACGTTCTACTGGTCCTCCGGTCACGCCCCATAAGCCGGAATTGCCATATTTCTCAATTGGGATGATTTGAGAGTACTTGTCTATATTCCAGAAATTTTTCCGGGCCTTAATCCACTCTATTTGTTCCATTCTTAAACCCACTAGGGAAATCAATCCTATATCGGGCCCATGTGTTTCATTCTCTCTATCAGCGTCAAAAACAGTTACCAAAGACTTTGTACTTACGCGAAAGGCGTTTGTATCGCGATGACAATTAAGGCCTATCGCATCGCTTCTAGTGAACTCTTCACAGTCTATTACATGTGCAGCTGTCAGAATGAAAGGTTTGCCCTGTAATTCTACAAAAGTACCAGACCCAAATAGGCTGATTTCTTCATTCTTGGTTGCCTCATTCCGGACAGCTAATAGCTGGACCGAATAATATCCTACTTCCCAGACCACATTCAGCTTGATTTCATCCGGGACTTGGTCGTATGTAACTTGAACTAGTCCTGGGGGATGAATTGCGTTTTCGTCTTTCATGTCTTCCTCAACGACTGCCTCCCTGGGTTCATCTTGCCCTAATCCATTCATAATCTGGCAATATTTTCAGATCACGATCTCTGGAATATTGATAAGCTGAACACCCTTTAAGCCTCTTGCCCCCATCAATTAATTTTAGAACAATTGCCCCCGAGCCAAAGGCATCCTTTGCGTTCGGCCTATAAATTGCCATGAGATATTCTTCATTGAATAGTTCACCTGTCAAGTTTGATTCAAGTTGATATTCACCATCGTTAATATCTGTTGAGATGCTACCCTCAATTAGAGTGCCAAATTGCTTGATGGTTATTTTTTCCTGCCCCGAGAGCCCTTCGAAATTGAAATACCCGGTCCAGTTCTTTCCCACACGCTGCCCAGTATATGCCCAGCGACGCAAATATTTGTTTGCAAGCTTTATAGGTTTTTCGAGGGCAAAGCTAATTAGGGCATGAAGGACAAATGGAATAAGATGCATAGCGGGCTCCTAGGCGTTTAACAATTGACTTACCATTGCTATAAGACCATCGTTGCACTCCAAATATACTTTAAATAGGCCAATATTTCAATAAAATATGGTCTTGGCGGGCGTTTGAGGTGGAAATATATTTTGCAGGAGACGAAAAAATATTTATGGCCACTGACAGTAGGTGTCAGTGGGGGGTGGTATATTAATAGGTTTTCCCTGAGCAATCCAAGGGGCCCATTTGGGCCGCCCAATAATATCACCTCGGCATGTAGGGGCGTTCAATTGAACGCCCCCTACGAAAAAAACGCCAATTATGAGACTGGTGGCGTCAGAAAAGTCCCCGCACAAAGGCAGGGGCAAGGGACCTGACGCCGCGAATTAAATGTGGCCGCGAGACTAATCCGCCAGACGGAACGGCGGATATTTATCTGTCACCAGCAGGGCGCAATAGGCGCTGACCCGCCAGGCCCATCGGAATACGCCAACCACGAAATTAAAGAGCGAGCGCGGGTATCGGCCGGTAAAGAGAATGGCAAACCAGGCGATTATGACCACCACTACGGCCGCCACCACCAGGAACACGAGCACGATATAATGAGGGATGGCCAACAGCCATTTCACCAGCGGCAGCCAGCGATTCAAATCGACGGCGGCGTTGGGATAAGGTATCTCCAGATGAATTGTCTGCTCGTCATCCGTGGACGGGTATTCGTCTCTGAGCAAGCATATGTAAGCCGAAACGCGAGTGGCGAATCGGGCCAGGTTGAGATTCCAGTCGAACCACCAGCGGGGATATTTTCTTCGGAATAAAATCATCAGGAGGGCTGGTAAAATCACATACCCCGTATAAATGGCCGCGCTGAGCGGGGCGCAGCCGTTTTCCGAATCGGCCGGGTATTGCAGATAGGCGTTGTAGAGCAGCAGGATTATGATCATAATCGGGATTGCGGCGAATAGTCGGAAAAAGGACGATAGCCTGTTCAGCGGTCGGTCGGGAAAATCGATCGAGAGCTTCACCGGATAACTTGTTTGGGTATCTGCCATAGCATGCCTCCTTGCACTAATGGTTTTCGATTATGGATGTCATCATGCAGTTTATGCATAGTCACTGAGAAATTGTAGGGGGCGTTCGACTAATGTTCAAGCGAAATCGGCAGGATTGGGCGGACCTTTCAGGATTGCTTGCCAATGCGTCAGGTCTGACCCTGCACTCGTGCGGCACTCATCCAGGTGGGTGGCATGCTGTCCCCGTCGTTTACGGTAACCGAGTCCAAGCCGAGCGTGGGGCAGACGGGGCAAGCATGTTGTTCGACAACATGCACTGTCCGGCTCTTGCCGGACAGAGCATGCCACCCGCTGACAGCTTAGTGCTTGAAATGCCTTATCTCCGTAAAGACCATGGCTACACCGTACTTGTCGGCGGCGGCGATAACTTCGGGGTCGCCTTTGGAGCCGCCCGGCTGAATCACGGCGGCCACCCCGGCCTCGGCCAGAACCTCGAGACCATCAGGCATCGGGAAAAACGCATCGGAGCCGGCTACCGCGCCCTTGGCCCTCTCCCCTGCCCTGCGCACGGCAATCACCGATGATTCCACGCGCGAGGTCTGCCCCGGCCCGACACCGACCGTGGTGCGATCCTTGCAAATCACAATAGCGTTGCTCTTGATATGCTTGACAATCTTGAACGCGAACAGCAGCTCATCGATTTGCGAATCGGTGGGCGCCACTTTTGTCACTACCTTGAGCTCGTCGCGGCGCACGATGCGGCGGTCCGGTGTCTGCGCCAATATGCCGCCGGTTATCGGGCGAAACTCATATTCGCTCTCCGGCGGAATGACGAGATCGCCGACCGCAAGCAGGCGGCGGTTCTTTTTCCTGGCCAGGAGCTCGAGCGAATCGGGCGCAAAACTCGGCGCCAGGATACATTCCACGAACGGCGTTTCATGTAGCAATTTCGCGGTATCCATGTCTATGGGATGGTTAAGAGCGATCACCGATCCGAATGCCGAGACGGGATCCGCGGCCAGGGCCTTGGAATAGGCCTCGGCCAGTGTGCCTCCGATTGCCGCGCCGCAGGGGTTGGTGTGCTTGATCACCGCCGCGAACGGCTCGGCGCCTTCGACTGAGCTCAGGCTCCTTGAAAAATCGAAAATCATCTGCAAGCCGGCCTCCAGGTCCCAGAGATTGTTGAATGAGAGTTCCTTGCCCGAGAGTATCTTCCCTTTCGGCAACGACGTGTACGGATAATTGGGACGCTCGTAGAGCGCCGCCTTCTGATGCGGATTCTCGCCATAGCGCAACGGCGAGGAGATGTTGTAAGACAGGTTCAAGCGCTCTGGAAATTCGGCTGATGATTTCGAAAACCAGGCGTGGATGGCTGAATCGTAGGCCGCGGTCCGGGCGAACGCCGCGACCGCCATCTTACGGCGAAACTCAATTGTGGTGGAGCCGCCGTAGGCGCGAAGCTCCGCCAGCAGGGCCTGGTAATCCGAGGGCGATGTTATTACCGTGACATCGTGGTGATTCTTGGCCGCCGAGCGTATCATCGAGGGCCCGCCGATATCGATATTCTCGATGGCGTCGGCCTCGGAGACATCGGGACGGCTGGTCACGCGCTCGAATGGATAGAGGTTAATGACGACCAAATCAATTGCGCCGATGCCGTGCTGCTGCAAGACCGCCAAATGCTCCTTCATATCCCGTCGAGCCAATATGCCGCCGTGAATCTTGGGATGCAGCGTCTTGACACGGCCATCGAGGATCTCCGGGAAACCGGTGACATCGGATACGGCCGTGGCCGGGGTTCCGGCGTCGCGGATCGCCTTGAGTGTTCCCCCGGTCGAGATAATCTCGATACCAAATTCATTCAGGCCTTTCGCCAATTCAATAAGGCCGTCTTTATCTTGGACGCTTATCAATGCTCGTTTGATTTTCATTAGATATCACCTTTGCATCATGTCGGTTGCGATTCTCGTAGCTCAGACCTGACCTACAATTAATTTTACCCCACCAATATCTCATACGCCTGTCTGTATTTGTCCAATGTCTTCTGCACGATATCATCGGGCAATTCCGGCGGCGGCGAGTTTTTATTCCAGCCCGATTGTTCCAGCCAATCGCGCACGAATTGCTTGTCGAACGACGGCGGATTCTTGCCGATTGCGTATGTATCGGCGGGCCAGAACCGCGATGAATCGGGCGAGAGGATCTCATCAATCAGGATTAGCTCGTCGCCGATAAAACCGAACTCGAACTTCGTATCGGCGATTATGATGCCGCGCGACCTGGCGTATGATTCCGCCTTTGAGTAAATGGCCAATGTAACATCGCGTAAACGCCCGGCAAGGCTCTCCCCTGCCATCCGCACCATCTCGTCAAATGATATGTTGCGATCGTGGCCGCTCTCCTCCTTGGTGGCTGGGGTGAATATCGGCGCGGGGAGCTTCTCGGCCAGGCGCAGGCTCGATGGCAGAGCATTGCCATAGAGGTTGACTTCCGGCGCCCTGGGATTCTGAGCGGTAAGCTCGATATAATCCTTGTAGCCGGATCCAACCAGATATCCTCGCGCCACGCACTCGATATCGATACGGCGGGCTTTGCGCACGATCATGGAGCGGCCATCGAGAATGTCGGCGTATCGTCCGAGCGGCTCGGGATAATGGTCGGCGCGTCTTTCCAGGAGGTGATTGGGAATGATGTCTTTTACGAATTCAAACCAGAATAGCGACATGGAATTGAGGATTTTCCCTTTGCCGGGGATCGGGGTCGGCAGAACCCAGTCGAACGCCGAGATGCGGTCGGTGGCCACGATAAGCAGGCGGTCGCCGAGATCGTAAACGTCGCGAACCTTGCCTCGCGTGAGAATCGGATATTCCTTTATGTCGGTAGAGATAACGGCGTCGGTCATTGGTGACTCCCATTTAGTCTAACGCGCTGTCAGGTCGCAGGCGACCTGACCTACAATTTTACCCCCCGGTAATGGAAACACCGATATATACAATATTTGCGAATCGTTTTCCCGCCTTTTTTGACAGCGAATTCCTCGGCCGGTGAGACGCTCTCGAAAAACAGACCGAGCACCTCCCCGAACTGTGTGCAATTGGAACTATGGTCGTAGACATATATGGCGTTGTAGCCGCTCAGGGTGTCGGGGTCGACCCAGTAATCGTACTGCAGACCGGAACGCCCGATTATGTTGTTTCCGACGGTCTCGGGGTGGTTATCAAGATAAAACGCTAATTGCGACTGAATCTTATATTCGGAGCCGGCGATAACATACGGCCTTGGCATCTCCGGGCGGATTGACTCGATCTTGCCGGCAAACTCTTTCCATCCGGCGTAATAATCGCCGCGCCCGAAATTGAAATCGGGGAGAACCACCAGAAGATGAACGACAACAAAGATGATCGCCAGGAATCCCATCGATATCTGCCCCAGAAGGCGGACCGATCGTTTGCGTTCATTTTCGAAATAGTAAGCCACTGCCGCGATGAACCATCCGATGAAGGCCGGGGCGGTCCAGTTCATCTTGATCCAATAGATTAGCGATAGCGGCAGCAGAAAGACCACCAGCGGGATCGAAAACGATATCAGTAGCATATGGCTTGATGCCATTTTCTTAAATGAATCTCTGATCGAATTCCAGATGCCTGCGGCCAGTATCGGCAGGGGTACAATCCCATAGATTCCGATGATGGTTCCAAGGTAACCGAGGAAAAAATCGAGGCGGATACGAGTCATCTCCCCGGTGCGCCGCGATGATTGGAAAACGAAGCTGGCCCAATCATGCGAGTAGTTCCAGTATATGACCGGAAGCGCCACTATGGCCGCCGCCATCAGCGCAAGATACGGCCAGGGCGTGGCGAAATGCCGCCTTCTCTCGGTGGAGCTGGTCAAGAATATGAGCGCTCCCAGGCCGGCGAAGACGATGGTATACTTGCTGGCGAATCCCGCGCCCAGGAAGATGCCGAGTAGTAGCCACCAGATTTTCGGTCCACGCGAGGCCGGACCGCCCCGGTCGACCACGTAACAGGCGATCATAACCATAACCCAGAATAGAAGCATGGGAGAATCGGGCGTGATTATGAGCGCGCCAAGGGCATAGATAAAAGTGAGGTTGATCACGACTGCGCTCCAGAATCCGATACGCTCATCGAACATCAATGAGGCCAGCCGGAATACCGCGATTGTCATCGGGACCGAGAGGAGTATGGCCGCCAGGTGAATCGAGAACGCTGATGTTCCCGGAAGCGTAGTGAGCTTTATAAAGTAGGCCGCCATCGGCGGATGATCGAGATATGAGAGGTCCAGATGACGCGAATAATTCCAATAGTAGGCCTCTTGCGGAGCCAGGGGCAAAATCGCGGCATATATCAGCCGAAACGCGGTAATCCCGCCAAGGAAAATGTAGAATTTCTTAGTCATTCAAATCGAAGTTTTTCAGATTGAAAGGCGAGGCCGTGCCAAATCCGATGAAAAATTCATCTTTCGAAAGGGCCTTGGCGAAATCGAGGCTGACAACGCGCGCGGTCGATGATTTTGTCAGGCCAAATCGCAGGCCCAAGCCCACCCCCGATTTCAATTCGCCGGGATCGATGTCCTGGCTTCGGCGCCAGACATTGCCTATGTCGAAAAACGCCGCCGCTCCCAGCCTGACCGTGAGAATGGTAATCGGCGTGTAGAACCTATATTCGATATTTCCCAGAGCCAGCCGATTGCCGGCCAATTCGTGATATGAATAACCGCGCAGGCCGTTGCCCCCGCCCAAAATCACCTGATAGGTCGGTTTCTGCCTCCAGGCGAAATCGGCCAGGCCGTGGATTGCCAGAAGATGCATAGCGGCAGGCTTGTAATAAAATGACAGTTCACTCTGATGCCTGATCCGTTCGGCCTGACCGCTCCGGCTCCACCAGATGACTTTGTCGGAGCCTCCAACATAGACTCCGTTTCGGGGACACAGGAGAAACCGGGCCGAGGCCGCCTGATAATTGGCGATATAATCGGCCCCGAAAGGCACATCGGAACGGCCGAATGTGAATTTCAGCGCTCCCCCGAGCGACAGATCCTCGGGATTTCCGGCGGCATCGACAAACCGGGCGATATCGTATTTGATACTGGCAATGCTGACTCCAACTGTCGGATAGGAGATGGTTTCGTCGGGCGGTATCATGGAATTAAGCGGATGGCCCTGGAGCTCAACCGCGTAGTCGGTCTTGTCAAGGTTATATGCGCCATTGATACTGAGCCGCTGATTCCGTCCGAATGTATAAGTTGCCCCGGCAATGATTATCCGCTTCTCCTGATGATATCTGAAAAACTCCTCGCCGCCGGAAAAAAGCCGCGGCCGCTCTTCGGTGGCCTCGAGAGCCATCCCGGCGCCAAAAGGAACCGCCAGCGAATATTGCGGCCTGGCCAGAGACAGGGAGATGCCTCGGCTGTAAGTAAAGTTGACATGGGCGAAACTGAGAGCGAGACGAGAACCCAAGAGCCTGTTGTCGATATAATACGCCGCGTAGCCGTCCTGGTCATTGCCGATCTGCCCCAGCGCCTGTATGTATTTGCCCAACCCCAGAAGGTTAGCCTCGGTAAATGCCAGGCCGGTAGTGTAATTTCCTCCGGCCACGTCGAGATATATCTCGACCTTGGTGGTCCAGAGGTCGGTGGTGGTGACAATCAGCTCAATCCCGCTGTCGCTTGCGGGAATCACGCCGATATCGATTTCGCCGATGAATCCGGCCGCGCGAAGGTTGCGCTCGGTTTCAATCACCTGCTGAATGTCGAGCGAATCTCCGATGCCAAACAGAAGCTCGCGGCGGACCACGTTCTCGCGGGTGATAATATGCAGGCTGTTGGCCCACCTGTAATAAAACGGCGGGTCGTTTTGCATTTCCGAATCAAAGACATTTCTGCGGACGATATTTATTTTTTCGATAATCCGCCCCCGGAACGGCTCGAGATCATCATAAATGAAAGACTCGGCGGCCGGCGGATATAAGACAATAATCGACATAAAAAGAATATTTATTCTCATCATACAAACATGCTCACGGCCTCCGGCAGTATCCGATGCTCCACCTCCAGGACACGCGCGGCCAGCGTTTCGGGGGTATCGCCGGCCAGGACAGGGACGGTGCGCTGGATCAATATCGGGCCGTGGTCGTAGATCTCATCGACCAGGTGGACGGTGGCCCCGGAAATCCTGTCGCCTGATTCCAGCACCGCCCTGTGCACGTTGAGTCCGTACATGCCACGGCCGCCATACCTGGGAAGCAGGGCGGGATGGATGTTGATAATGCGGCCCCGGAATCTGCGGATGATTTCCGTCGGCAAAAGCCTCATATAGCCGGCCAGCACTATCAGATTTATGGCATGCATCGAAAGGACGGTATCGAGCGCCTTCACGAATTCACCCGGCTCCGGGAATTTCTTCGAGCTTATATGATAAGCGGGGATATCGGCGGCGCGGGCTCTTTCCAGTGCGTAAACCCCGGAGTTATTCGAAATGACGGCGCAAATGCGGCCTCTGATTTTGCCCGCGCCGATAGAGTCGATTAACGCCTGGAGATTGGTGCCTCCGCCCGAGGCAAAAACCGCTATCTTTAATTCCGCCATCTTCTTACTTGCCGAAAACTGCAAATATATCGCCGGATAGTCGATTCACCGAAAGGCCTGCCGCCGGACATTTCTCCCCTGAAATTCGGCAAATTCCCGAATTGAACCAAGTTATCATCTACCGTTCTTTCAGTCAACTGCTAAAAGGTTAAAGGAACCCCGATACATCATATTCCTGTTTATAAGGCGGTCCAATGGATATATTACGCCCAAAGTGAGCCAAACCGCAACCCAACGGAGGAATTGCTGTGATAACAAAAAAGTTGACGCTGGCCATCATAATGGCAGGAGCTCTGGCATTTGTTCACGATATGGCCGATGCCAAAAAACAGCCCGGCCAGGAAAGCATCGTTAGCGAGAAGTATGTCAGGCCCGTGACAAATTACGGCAGACCTCTTGCCGGCAAGGTGGGATCCGATGGGTTGATCAGCAGGCTTTATCATCCCAATTTTGCAGGCAATCCCGGACAGCCGGAGCAAACCGCCGGCGGTTATCTGGCGCGGATGGGGTCGAGCCTGGGGTTGCAGGCAAACGACCTCAGCCTGATCTCGACCAGGCAATCACCGGGTGGCTACCATGTAAGATATCAGCAGATATGGCGCGGGGTGCCGGTCTTTGCCAGGCAGGTACTTATCAACATCGACAAAAACGGCGCGATCAGCTCGGTCATATCCGATTTCAAGCCTATCGCTGATATGCCGACGGAACCGGTGTTGACATCGGAGCAAGCGGTCGCCATCGCAGAAAACGAAGTTGGCGTGCTGGCATTCCGCGACGAGTCAAGATCGGAACTTGTCATCTATGCCGACAGCGATTCGCCCGCATTATGCTGGCTGGTTACGGTCATTGCGGCAGAGCCGCTCGGCGATTGGCAGGTATTCGTGAGCGCCGCAAATGGCGACATAACCGCAAAGATGAATATCATGTGCTTCATCGATGGTTCGGGTTACGTGTTCAATCCCAACCCGGTCGTCTCCGAGGCCACCCTGCTTTTGGCCGATTCGAACGATATAAATTACCCGGCGCTGACCAACGCCAGGCAGGACATGATCTTGCGAGACCTCAATCCGCCACAGGGCGGATTCTACTACCTTACCGGCCCCTATGTCTCGACCAGTCCGACCACGAATCGGGCGCATGTGGCAGATCCGGATTCGTTCCATTTCAACAGGCAGGATAACAGGTTTGAGGAAGTGGTCGTTTACTATCACATAGATTCCTGCGAGAGATTTTATCAAAGCCTGGGCTTCACCAATATCATGGATTTCCCGATAACGGTGGCGGTCAACGGCACTACCGATGACAACTCCTGGTATTCGCCAGGCCAGTTGCGAATCACTTACGGGTCGGGCGGAGTCGATGACGCCGAGGATGGCGATGTCATCATTCACGAGTACGGCCACGCCACGCAGTTCGACCAGGTTCCCAACTGGGGGCAGACGCACGAGGGGGGATCGATGGGCGAGGGCTTTGGCGACTATTTGACTGTCAGCCGTTTTCACCCGGTATATAACAATTGGGACGAGGCCCAGGTGTTCGATTGGGACGCTAACCCGCGCGACAACTTCTGGCCCGGCCGCCGGGTGGATTCCAATAAGCATTACCCGGAGGATATGCACGGCGAGGTTCACGACGATGGCGAAATTTGGAGTCGTTGTCTCTGGGATATTCAGAATGCGATCGGATATGACACCACCCTGCAGCTTGTGCTCGAGGCTCATTTCGCCCTGACCTCGCAGGCCGATTTCGGCGATGCGGCCAACGCCATTGTCGACGCTGACCTGGCCATGTATGGCGGCCGGCACCTGCTGGCGATCGGCCAGGCCTTCTTGGACAGAGGCATCTTCGACGCACTACCGGTGGAGTTGAATATTATCCATACCCCCCTGGTCGACACCGAAAACTACAGCCAGCCGTTCATGATCGTGGCATCTATAACCCACACTTTCGCAGTAGACACCGCCCAGGTACTTTACCGATTCCTGCCGGACTCTCAATTCATCATTCTGAACATGACCCCCACCGGAAATCCAAATGAATATTCAGCATCGATACCAGCCCCGGGGCATGCCACTCTGGTAGGGTATTATCTGCGCGCGGTCGATTCCCTGAGACTGGTGACTGTCCTACCGGCCACGGCCCCCGGCACGACCTTCCAGTTCTATGCCGGTCCCGATATCATCGCGCCTGTTATCACGCATATGCCATTGATTGACATGCCATACCTGCGCTGGCCGCCGACTGTCGTGGCGTCGGTCAGCGACAATCTCGGCGTCGATTCGGTCTGGACGGAGTTCATGGTCAACGCCGGGGCGCCGGTCACCGTGCCGCTGGCCAGGCAGGATACCACCGATGTATGGCAGGGCCAGCTCACCGGCAACGTGGCAGTTGGTGATACGGTGCGTTACAGGCTCAAGGCCAGGGATTCGTCATCCAATGGGAATATTACGTATCTGCCTCAATCGGGATATTACTCATTTGCAGTACTCAATCTCAACGCCTATACCTATATCAGGAGCGGATTCCCGATCAACGATTATCCCGGCCTGGCTCATATCGACACATTCACGATCAATGAATACTTCGAGATATTTGAGGCCGATGTTTACGTCGATATAGATCATCCCAGCATCTCCGAGCTCTACTTCTATGTCCAGAGCCCGCAGGGCACAAGGGTGATATTGCATAATCGGACCGGCGGTGACGCCGACAGCATTGTCGGGTGGTACGATGATGAAATAGAGCCCGACGGGCCGGGTAACCTCGGCCAATTTGTCGGCCAGCAGGCTCACGGGCGCTGGGCATTTCTTGTCAGCGACCGGGTTGCGGGGAATGTCGGCACGGTTAACGGATGGATTCTCAGATTGGTGGTGCCGGGAGGTGTCGGGGTAACCGAACGAGATCGGTCTTTGCCCGATGCTTTTACGCTTGAATACAACTATCCCAATCCTTTCAATCCCTCGACAATGATTAGTTTCACCGTTCCAACAGAGACGAATGTCAGGCTGGAGATTTTCGATCTTCTCGGCCGCGTGGTGAAGACGCTGGTTGACGGCAACCTTCCTGCCGGTCATCATCAGATTATGTGGGATGGCGAGACATCGTCAGGGGAGCGGGCATCATCAGGCGTCTATTTCGCCCGCCTGAGCTCGGGCGATAAGCAGGGCATTATCAGGATGTCGATAATCAAATAATAGCAGATTCGTAGGTCGGGTTCATGAAGCGATTCCGGCAGCTGCCGGAGGAGCGCCGGAACCCGACATATCTTAAAAGAGTCGGGTTTCCTCGTCCCGATAAAAGACATCGGGACTTGATTAACCCGAACCACAAATATGCCACAAATTCTTGTGCGTCAGGATGGAGTCTGCATGGACGACATCCTGACGCTTGAACATAAGATTCGTAAGTCGGGCTCAGTTCATGATGCGATTCCGGCAGCTGCCGGAGGAGCGTCGGAACCCGACATATCTTAAAAGAGTCGGGTTTCCTCGTCCCGCCAAAAGACTTCGGGACTTAATAAATCCGACGTACAAATATGCCACAAATTTACGCTTTTCTCACATGGGCGTTGACAAATTCGGCGAGGTTGGGCCAGCCAAAGCTGATCTCGTCGATCAGGGCGCTGCCGATCTCGATTTTTTTCCTGCTGACATAACATCCCCCCAGGGCCTCGTAGAAATACTTGGCTGGATTCTTCTCGAGCACCCAGACCAGCATCGAGGTATACCGATGGTGTATAAGCCAGAGGGCGATATTCAAGACGAGCCGCTTGCCAACGCCGCGGTTCTGGTTTTCATTCGATATATAAATGGCGTAGAGCTCGCCATTGTAGCCGGTATCCAGCTCGCGGTTGGGGCCGCCGGTGGCAAATCCTACCACCTGGCCATCGGAGGTCTCCGCCACCAGGAAGCATTTCATCTCGCCGATATTGGAAAGCATCTCGCGCCAGCGGAGCGTGTTGCGCTCGTAATTGAGACCATCGAGCACATGGTCCGGCACCATGCCGCGATAAGTGGTCTTCCAGGAATCGACGTGAACCCTGGAAATAGCCTCGGCATCCTCGACTCTGGCGTGTCTGATTCTCATGCTATCCTTGCGGCACCGGGTCCCCTGACCCGACAGCACGGTTGTTGACCTTCAGTATTGGCGTCAGGTAGGGGTTCCTGACGCCGTGGGGATAAAGTCAAGACCACAGAAGTCTCGACCTGCAGACTTGCTCGATCAACTCAGGCGCTTCTTGATCAATTCGGGCATCGGGGCTTTTTCATCCCCAATTAAAATATACGAATCCAGTTTCGCAATTGCCAGTTCGGCCTGAACCTCATCTCTGGCGTGAATTTCGACGAGAATTTCGGAGGCGCGGACCTCCTCGCCCAGCTTCTTGCGAAACACCAGCCCGACCAGCGGATCGACGACGTCATCCTTCTTCAGCCTGCCGCCGCCCATTTCAACGATCAGGCGTCCGATCGCCTCCGTGTCGAACTCGGCGACAAATCCCGAGGCGCCGGCCTTCAGGCAAGTCACGACAGTGGCCTTTGGCAATCGAGTCGGATCAGCGAAGATCGAGAGATCTCCCCCCTGGTATTCGACCATCTCAACGAATTTTCGATATGCTGAACCATCGTCGAGCTTTGTTTTCAGGAGGCTTACAGCTTTCCCGCGATCAGATTCGATTTCAGCCATATCGAGCATCTCAATGGCCAGCTCGATTGTCAGGCTATATAGGTCTGGTGGGCAATGACTGTTCAGAGCCTCGATAGATTCGACAACCTCGAGCAGGTTGCCGGCGGAATTTCCGAGCGGCTGGCTCATGTCGGTGATCAGCGCCCGGGCCGATCGACCCATGGCGTGCGACACTCCGATCAGGTTTCGGGCCAGCGCCTCGGCCGATGCTTCATTCTTCATGAAGGCGCCGTTGCCGCATTTGACATCGAACACCAGCCCGGTCGGGCCAGCGGCAAATTTCTTGGAGAGGATCGAGCCGCAGATGAGCGGAATTGACTCGACCGTGGCGGTGACATCGCGCAGCGCATACATCAGCCTGTCGGCGGGGGCGATATCCGGTGTCTGTCCCGAGATTACACATCCCACCCTCTCGACACCGGCCATGAATTCATCGAGGGAGAGGTTCGTCCTATAACCGGGTATTGATTCCAGCTTATCGAGAGTCCCGCCGGTATGCCCCAGGCCCCGCCCCGAGAGCATCGGCACTTTGACCCCGCAGGCGGCAACCCAGGGCGCCAGGATCAGCGAGACCTTATCGCCGACGCCGCCTGTGGAGTGTTTGTCGACATAAACATGCTTCGGCTCGGGGAACTCGACCTCGCGCCCGGATTTGAGCATGGCCTCGGTCAGCCAGCCGGTTTCATCGTAATCCATCCCTTTGAGATAGACTGCCATCAGAAACGCAGACATCTGGTAATCAGCGATGCCGCCCCCTACAAACGAGCCAATGAAAAATGCAATTTCATCTTTGGTGAGGCTCTTGCCGTCCCGTTTCTTGGCTATGATTTCGACAGCGGTCATGTGATTATATTTTCTATCTTTGGGCGAAATCGCCGATAATCTTACTCTTAAATTACTGGACTTCAGAAGATGTTACGGATTCGATTGTGTGCAGTCCCCCGCCCGCTGACACAGATAGTCCTTATGCCTTTGGATGGAAACGTCCCGCCTTGTACGGGCTGTGGCTCTCTTACTCGTTTCCTCATTGAGTTGTCGCGGTCACTGCAATTTGTCAGGACTCGACTCTTACGAGCGCTGACTCGCGACGAATGCGCTGTCTAACCTGCCCACCAATCCCCATCCAAGCGACCTCGATTGTTTTTTCCCATTCCCCTGCTGGCTATTGCCTTTTCCTCACTCAGTCCTCAGTCCTCTCAACTCACAACTCGCAACTCGTAACTCACGACTATTATTTCGCCGCGCCGGTGACAATCTTCACCGATGCCGAAGCCCCGATACGAGTGGCGCCGGCCTGAAGCATCTTTACTGCCATGGCGGTG
>MEWP01000117.1 GCA_001775395.1 candidate division Zixibacteria bacterium RBG_16_53_22
TCGGCCCCTTGCCGGAAAGCAGCATTCGTCCCGCCCGTACTCGACGCTTGGTCGCTTCGTCCATCTTTTTTGCCATGCAACACCTCCGATATGAAAGCAATATCGGTATAACGCATGAGATTGAAAAAGGTTGTCATGATTTGTGTAAAGATCAATAAGCAATGATTTTGACTATTGGCATATATGTCGCCTAACTAACTGACTGCTGTGTAATACATAAGCCCGGCGGATACCTCAGCTCTTTTTGAGGGCGATGAAATTCGAGATCCGCTCGATGGAATCGAGATTGTCAGGCAACATTTCGCTGTCCTCAACCTTGAGGCCGAAGGTGTCCTCGATAAAGAAGATGACCTCGAGCACACCCGTGGAGTCAATGATGCCGCGATCGAGCAGAGAAGCACCGTCCTCAAGTGCTGCCGGGTCTGCCACATAGAAGTTTGACGTTACAAAGGCACGTACCTGTTCTTTGGTATCCATGCAGATATTTTTCCTTTCAACCTGAAAACTTTACTCAAGAGGGAGCGGCAAAGCCACACGCGACTTGTTGCATATATATTTTTTCATTATATCTCAATATCCATCCTTTTTGAGTCACTCTATGCGCTTGCACATGATTCACATTGCATACTTTGAAACGCTGGGTGCGATTCTTTTAAGTAGTATGACTGATACAGATGATGCAAAAAAAACAACAAAAGGCATACCCAATTCGGATACAAGCTTGGTATGGGAAATAATCATAAAACATAAGGGGTGTATTAGATAAATGCCTAAAGCGCATTCCGATAACCAGTTAAAGTTGATCCTTGCTGGAAGAGTTCGGTTAAACAACAGAACTGCAGCACTTACGCTGACGCCCAGCAAATAAGGAACACCAATTCCGGGCATGGGTAATATTGAGAGATAAGCTGCCAATGCCAGAATAATTAGAAGCAGCGCGGATCGCGCCGGACTTGGTAAAGCGTAGTAATTGGCAAGAAAAACTCCGATAAGAATCCCATTTACAGCATGCGCATATTGTGCGATTGGAGCTCCGAGTTTAAGTGACCATGGTCTCCAATCGGAGGCCATAATGAAAATTAATATTGCTGATGCTGCGCTAGCATACGCAATTATACGTGGTGTTATATGATCTCTTAGCCAGTCGAATGCGAAGAGAGTAAAAAAGATGAAAGGCATGAACCACAGATGAATACTAGGTCCAGTCAAAATTCCGAAAATAATTCCGTTATCGAGTGGAATTAATGGCTTGTGCCTCGCGAGGTTAATTGCCCCATAAATTACAAACCACACAATCCATGGTACTAACAACCTTTTGGCCCTATCCATCACGTTCTTGGGAACTCTAGTGCTTTGCGCTGACAGATAAAGGGAAAGAACAAGAAACACGATCAGGCCTGAGTAAGCAATATCGCGGCCTACGGCGCCTAAGTGAAACCAAACTATACCAAAGGCACTAATCACCCGAAGCAATTCAATATCCTGTCTTTTATTCATTTTGTGTCGCTATGCTTTATTCACATTTTAATGCTCTTGCAAAGCCAATGAGAATCCTGGGCAATCCGCTACACGGCAAATGGCATCCATATATGAACAGGTTGTTGTCATTAAGTATTCCACGGGATTCTGCCACCAATTCCAGGAGTATTTAGCCGGTTTAGTCAAAGTGAAGCGACGCAATGATTTCAGATTAATAGCTTTGTCTCACTGTTGTCAATTTTTCTCCCATACTTGGAGTTTATTTGTGATCTTATTAGTGACGAGGTGCGTGTTGCTTCAGGGCGCAAGCGCGCAGAGCGAGCGACGCGGCACGAGTGGATATGGGGTAAAATCAGTCTAAGTTGTTTATTTGGCTCGATACGATATGATTTGCCAGCATTCGTTTGCCCTGAGCTTGTCGAAGGATTTGTTTTCGGCTCGAAGCTCACCACGAACGGCCCAACAGGAGCCGTTCTTCTGAAATTGATTGCTCGGTAAAGGAGGGACTCAGAGTGTCTGTCAGCGGCAAAATAATAATGGTAACCGGTGCAGGTTCCGGGCTTGGCCGCGCTCTGGCGGTGGGGCTTACACAGCGCGGAGCCACCGTCATCGGGCTGGGCAGCCGCGATTCTTCATTGTCGGATACAGAGTCTCTGATAGAAAACAACCGGTTCAGTTGCCACGTGGTTGACGTATCTGAATCTGAGGCTGTTACGAACATTGTGCAACAAATCGTCGGACAATTCGGCAGAATTGACGTGTTAATCAATAACGCTGCCGTTTATCCAAAAGTCAGCTTTCTCGATCAGGATGCCGATAGCTGGATGCGCACCATAGCGGTCAACCTGGGAGGAGTTGCGAACTGCTGCCGGGCTGCGCTTCCCTTTATGATGCGTCAAGGCAGCGGTTGCATCATCAATGTAGGAAGTTACGCCGATCTGGCACCGATTCCGAACAGCTCCGCCTATGCCGCTTCGAAAGGCGGATTACATGCCCTTACAAAAGCAATCGGGGCTGATCTGGGTGGCGCCTATCCTGACATCCTTTGTGTCGAGTGGATACCCGGACCCATGAAAACCCGGATGAGCAACTTCACCGGGACCGACCCGGCTGCCTGTGTTGATTGGGCAATAAAAATCATCAATCTGCCGCCGGGACGATCCAAATCAGTTACCTTTGAAAAAGATCAGGAACATGTACCAAAAAAAACGCTGGCATCCCGGGTGAAGGGGAAGCTCATGTTCTGGCGTCGCTGAACCCGGTGTTGCTTGCACCCGAATGATTTTCGCGGATGAGGATGTCGCTGATATGCGCGGCAACGCGCAGGGCGTTTGCCGCGATCGTCAGGCTGGGACTTGCGCCGCCGCTTGTCGGCATGAAGGATGCATCTACTACAAAAAGATTATTCAGGCCGTGCGCTTTGTTATTCGCGTCAAGCACACTGGTTGCAGGGTCTGTACCGAATCGGCATGTGCCGCTGGGATGGCCATAGTTCAGGTTCACTTCCTGGCCGACAATCAATAAGCGGTGCCTTGCAAGAGATTCTTTGATCAATTTCCTGAGCAAGCCGGTGCGTTCGCGGAGCTCATCATGCACCGTGTATTCGAAACGCATCCCGCTCGGTTCGTTTGGATCCAGGACGATTCGATTTTCACGGTATGGCTTATCCTCCAGAATCGTGGCAAAAACCGTTGCCCTGCCGAAGATCGCTGAAGCAATGTAGGCGGGAATCCTTAGCAGAGGCCGTACCGGCTTGAACCAACTCCAGCGGCTACGATCGAATGCCGCCTTGAGAAAATACACGATGTTGCCGTAGCCGGCTGTCAAGCCTGTAGACTGCACCAATCCAAGCTTTGTGCCGCGATAAGTATAGAAATCCCGAAAAGCCAAAGTCTTGCGCGGACCCTGTATCGAGTACTTGCCGCGAGGCCAGACAGCAATAAAATCGGAAACATGGAACATGAGATTCCGTCCGACCATATCGGAAGTATTGGCCAGGCCATTGGGCCAATACTTGTTGGCCGACTTTAGCAACAGCACTGGAGTAAAATAAGCGCCTGCGGCCAGCACAACTATTCGGGCACGTATGGAGATTTTCTCTCCGTTGCGCCGTCCGGTAATTTCCTTGATCTCTGATGCATCGGCTTCCAGACGATCAACCTCGCACCTGTCCAGAATAAGCGCATTTCCGGTTTCCAGGGCTGGTTCCAGGCAAATGGTTTTTGCGTCTCCCTTGCATTTTCGCGGGCATATGTAGCTTCCGCATTCCTTGCAACCGGGTTGATAACCATAAGCCACATGCAATCTGTAAGGATGCAAACCGCTTGCTTTGAAAGACTCGAAGAAGTGTTGGTCACACTCTGCCATACGGGGCGGTGCCAACAGTTGTGATCCCTCGTCAGGGCAAAGCGGGTCGCCGGTTCCGCAAACCTTGAACATTTTCTCCGCATTCCGGTAATAAGGCAGTAATTGTTCGAAAGAGATGGGCCATTCATCAATTGGGCGGTTTGTTTTCGATGAGGTTGCAAAGTCGCCTGGCTCAAACCTTTCCAGGGCTGCGGCATAAAGCAGTGTGGTTCCGCCTGTGCCGCAACCGAGGGGGGCAAAAAACTGCGACCGCTTCTCTCCGGTGCTGCCGGTGATCTTTGTTGGCCAGTTGCCGTTCCGCAGCCGCGTGGCGGCGTCCTCATTGTCAAGCTGCAATGCATCGTCTGCATCCGCAAAATCCGCATATCCTTTTTCCAGAAAGATGACCCGGTGTCCGGCTTTTGCCAATTCATGACCAACCGTCGCACCTCCCATGCCTGTGCCGATCACGGCGACATCCCATAGCTCACTTGCAGAATCCGTGCGTAATCCGTGGTCCTTTTTAGCGTCTTCGCTCATCATATATTTTGGTCTTGTGGAGGGGCTCTGCGCTCCCTTACACAGCAGTCAGTTAGTGAGGCGACATGTATCCAATAGTCAAAATCATTGCTTAAGCCGAGGCGTCGTTGTAGGAGTCCGATAAATCGGGCTCCTACATATATACATCAATTTTTTGTAGTTTAAATTTCTGACTGCTGAGTAAAGGGATACCCCATTGGCATTTATGGTTCGTTTTCCAGATGAAGTTTCTGGTGACAGGCGGCTGGCTTGCAGTCTACGTAGCGTGCGCAGGGGTGTCAACGCTGCTTGTCGTTACCGATCGCATGGAACTGGCGCCGGATTTGAGGTTGCTCAATGCGGCATGGTATATTTGCGATCTTTTTGGGAATACGCGCAGGTTGTGCTACATGAGCTTCAATTTAACTCCAGTTTCCGCCACACGAATCGTCCAGATGCTATTGCTCTTTTTAGGAGCACTGCTGGTTGTCTACGCAATCTCTAATCATCCCCTCTATGGAGGCGGGACAGGCATCGGGCTGACCAGGATGCTGATAGGCGCCGCCGGCATCGGACTTGCGCTTTGCGCACTGCTGCCGGTCAGAATTGCCGGTCGCATCCTGCTCCTGGCCGTCACCAGCCTCATCATGCTCACCTTTACGGAAATCGCCGGAGAATTTGTGCTCGGTCCGCGCTTTCGCTCTAATTATCAGCCCGACGACAGGCTGATTTTCAAGTTCATTCCAAACCGCAGCAGCGTAATGACGCGCAGTCCCGTGAACGGTGGCAATACCGTAGCTCATCGCATCAATTCAGATGGTTTTCGCGGAGATGAGTTGCAGCCCGCCGGCAAGGGGACACGGATAGCCGTTTACGGCGACTCATTTATTCACGCTTTCTACAGTTTGGATGAAGAGACATTTTCTGGCCAGCTTGGCAAGCTGCTTGCGGCCCGCCTCGGCAAGGAGATCGAAGTGGTGAACGCCGGTGTGAGTTCCTATGGTCCTGACCAGATAAGCCTGAAAATGGAAGATGAATTGCCCAGGCTTCGTCCTGACCTCGTCATCGTGTCAATCTTTGCAGGCAATGACTACGGGGATCTCATGCGCAACAAGATGTTCCGGCTCAGTGCGGATGGCACACTCGTGGAGAACCATTGGAAGATCGACCCCAAGGTGCGCGCCTCATTCGAGCATAGCCAGCGTGAGTCCATCCTTAAACGCGCGTGGCGAAATACCATAGGTTCAATTGGCTCACTGCCTGACCGTTCCAAATTTTCCAACCTGGATTTTCTGATCGAAGAGGCCGGGCGCGAATACCGGAGCTTCGTTGTCGAGCGCAACGATCTTGTCACCAATACTCATACCGACTACTACAGCGCCGATCTCAGCCTGATCCCCGGAAGCGACTCCGCACGCTACAAGCTCGCGCTGATGAGAGCGATGCTTCACCGGATACGCGATGTGGCGAGCCGGCAAGGCGTTCCTCTTGTATTTCTATTTATTCCACATCCGGTTGATGTGACAGACAGCTATGATTCATGGCAGATAGACCGCAAGCGGTTCCCCGGCTATAACGGGCGCAATCAGATCGCCCCGCTCGAAGACACGGCGCGCAAGATGGGAGTGCCATTCTTGAGTCTCTATGACGCTTATCGCCGAAACGACGCGAACTCACTCTACTTTCACGACGACGATCACTGGAATGACGCCGGTCAGCGGATGGCTGCGGCAATGATGGCTGATTATCTGCTCGACCAGACGGCCAATTTCAAGCCGGTGCTGACAACCAGCAAAATCGGATGCCTGCAACCATGCGGTTAAAAACAGCCCTGAGCAACATCGCCTTGATGATCTTTTCTCTGGCTATTGCCTTTGCTATTGGAGAGATTGTGGTGCGTTTGTTGTATAAAGATGTGACGGTATTATTTCCCCGTTATCATACGGATTATCAATATGGCCGTTACACCATAAGAGGAACCCGCCCGGATGCCGAGTTCTGGCATACGAGCATTGACGGCTCATGGCAATTTGTCACCAACAGCAAGGGTTTTCGCAATATAAAAGAGTTTACTTATAACAAACCTGTTAATACTTTTCGCGTCCTGAGTTTGGGTGATTCACATACTCAGGGTCATGAGGTGCGGCAGGATTTTACTTTCTCAGCAATCCTGGAACGATTTCTGAATCAGCATAAGCCATTCGCAGAAGTAATTAATACCGGCACATCAGGTTTCAGCAATGCCGAGGAACTTGTTCTGCTGGAAAATGAAGGATTAAAATATAACCCGGATATCGTCGTACTTGCTTTTTTTGCAAATGACTTCGAGGACAACATGAAATCCGGACTGTTCGGTCTCGACAGCAATAATCGTTTGATCGAGAAGAAATACGAACACATACCCGGAGTGCATATCCAGAATTTTATCTACAGCATTCCTCTTGTGCAGTGGCTCAGCGAGAACTCATATTTTTACTCGCTTTTCTTTAACAGCACCTGGAAATACTTCAAGTTAAAGTTTGCTGAACAAACTGCCATGCAGGCAAACGCGAACAATAATACACACACTGCAGGGGCGGGCGGATTCGAGTTTGCGGTATCGACCAGCGCAACATATTCTGATTACCAGATAGACCTGGCGGCAGCACTGATCGAACGTATGCAACGATTTTGTGCAAACAAGAGCATTCGTTTCATAGTCGTTGATATTCCAATAATGCCGTCACTCTATCACTTCACTTCATCCATGCCGGCGGCGCTGCGCGCAAGACTTAATAAGGCTCATATTGAGTACATTACCAGCGAATCACTGCTCCAGAAATTTAATGGGGCAGCCGAAATGCACGTTCCCCACGGGTATAATCACATCTCCGAGTTTACCCATACGTTAATTGCCCAGGAATTGGGTCACAGAATACTCTTATCCAGTATCACTGCTAAACAATAGTTGATCAGTACAACCCTCGGTATTGAAAAACTGCTCTTTCCTCTTGTTGAACTTTATTTTGACATACGAGGTGCCTGAAGTGGCACCAGAAGATCGGACATTTTTTGGAAATACCGGAAATTACTACTTTGGATAAGACTATAGACGAGCTAAATTATGGACAAGCTTACAGATTCAGGTTATGGTTCAAGCCTGTACACGGCGATCTTACCGGATGTCTGAAGAAAACCTGAATCAGGAGCCGAAACAATGTCACACGAAGACTTGAATAGAGACCAGCATATAGAAGGCTCTTCCGACCGGACTTTTGGCCTGGTGTTTGCGGGCGTATTTCTGGTAATTGCCGGCTGGCCGTTATTCCACGGTGAAGCAATCCGATGGTGGTCAGTTGGAATTGCCGCCGCATTTGCCCTGGTTGCACTCATGAAACCGTCTTTGTTGACGGAGCTTAACCGGTTGTGGATGAAGCTTGGTATTCTGCTTGGCAAGGTGGTCAGCCCGATTGCGTTGGGCATCCTGTTCTATGTTGTCATCACACCGATTGGAGTAATGATACGGCTCACTGGGAAAGATCCGTTGCGCCTGAAATTCGACCCTGATGCAGAATCATACTGGATACCGCGCGAGCCGCCCGGCCCCCCGCCCGGTTCCATGAACAATCAATTTTAGGAGACAGTTATGGAGATGATCAAAGAGCTCTGGGCGTTTTTGCGCGCCCGTAAAAAATTCTGGTTGTGGCCGATCTTCGTGATGATGGCGCTTTTAGGGGTGCTGATCGTGCTGGCCCAGGGTTCGGCCATTGCCCCCTTCATTTACACGCTGTTCTGAGAGGAGAAGGAATTGCGCGTTCTTGGAATTTCTGCGCTCTATCACGACAGCGCTGCGGCGTTGATCGAAGATGGGCGTATCGTTGTCGCTGCACAGGAGGAGCGCTTCACACGCAAGAAACACGACTCACGGTTTCCTGTGAATGCGGTTCGCTGCTGCCTGGCCGAAGGCGGCATCGGACTGGGCAACGTGGATCATGTGGTGTTCTATGATAAACCGTTCCTGAAATTTGAACGGTTGCTGGAGACTTACCTGACTTACGCACCGCGCGGAATCAAATCGTTCTCGATGGCGATTCCCTTGTGGTTGCGGGAAAAGCTCTTTCTGAAGGACTTGTTGCTGAAAGAGTTTCGCAAAATCGACGGTGATGGCAAGTGGAATAAACAGCTATTATTCAGCGAACATCATCTCAGCCATGCTGCGAGCGCTTTCTTTCCATCGCCTTTCGAAGAAGCTGTTGTCCTGACAATGGACGGCGTTGGGGAATGGGCGACCACCTCCGTTGCGATCGGAAAAGGCAACACCCTTGAGGTCATCAAGGAAATTCATTTCCCGCATTCGCTGGGACTGCTGTATTCGGCCTTGACCTATTACACCGGCTTCAAGGTTAACTCCGGCGAATACAAGGTCATGGGACTCGCCCCTTATGGCGAGCCAAAGTATGCGGAATTGATTCTCAAACACCTGATGGACGTGAAGCCCGACGGATCGTTCAGGCTGGATATGTCGTACTTCGATTATTGCGCCGGCCTGACCATGACCAACAGGAAATTCGACGACCTGTTTGGCGGCCCGCCACGCAAGCCGGACCAGTTGCTGACACAAAAGCACATGGATCTGGCCGCATCCATCCAGGCGGTCACGGAAGAGGTGGTATTGCGGCTTACGCGATCGCTGCGCAAGGAAACGGGAATCAGCAATCTTTGCCTGGCGGGCGGGGTTGCGCTTAACTGTGTGGCCAACGGCAAGATCTTGCGCGACGGCAGCTTCGAGCACATATACATCCAGCCAGCGGCGGGTGATGCGGGCGGGGCATTGGGCGCGGCGCTGGCCGGCTACCACATGCAGCTCGGCCAAAAGCGGCAGGTAAACGGCGATGCCATGCGGGGCGCTTACCTTGGACCGGCATTTGCACAGGCAGATATTGAGGCGCGCCTGAAGGACTGTGGCGCGAAGTTTACTGTACTCGAAGATGCCGCTTTAATCGACAACAGTGCGGAAGATCTGGCACATGGCAAGGCGTTTGGCTGGTTCCAGGGGCGCATGGAATTTGGCCCGCGCTCGCTGGGCAATCGCTCTATTCTGGGCGACCCGCGCTCGCCGACCATGCAGAAAACCCTCAACCTCAAAGTCAAATACCGCGAGTCGTTCCGGCCGTTCGCACCGTCGATTTTGCGCGAGCGCGTGAGCGACTGGTTCGAGCTTGATGGCGACAGCCCTTATATGCTGCTGGTGGCCGACGTGGTGAAGTCCCGTCGTCGCGAAATGACCGCCGAAGAAAACAAACTCTTCGGGATAGATAAGCTCAACGTGCCGAGATCTGACGTTCCTGCCATTACGCATGTTGATTACTCCGCCCGTATTCAGACCGTCCATAGAGACACTAACCCACGCTATCATGCGTTGCTGTCAGCATTCGAGCGCAAGACTGGCTGCCCGCTATTGGTGAACACCAGTTTCAACGTGCGTGGCGAGCCCATCGTTGGCTCGCCGGAAGACGCGTTTCGCTGTTTCATGGGCACCGAACTGGACATCCTCGCAGTCGGCAATTGCTACTTGCGCAAGGAAGATCAGGATCCGGCACTCAAGCAGAATTACGAGATGGCGTTCGAACTGGATTGATGTTAAAGCCGGCAGGGTCAATCCGTGGCTTCCAGTACATCATCATCCCCCGCGTAAACTGCCCAAGATTATCGCACCGGAGAGCAAGCGCATTCTGCAATAATATTGCATGTGCCATGTTGTTCTAGGGTAAATATTTTTCCGGGGCTAATCGTCTATTCATCATGCCAACTTTGACTGCTTCCATTTCCGGCTGGGGGCGCTACCCAGTGCAATCCTGTGAACTGGAGCGCCCGGAACGCTACGCCGATCTTGGTTCCGATGCGGCCAGCGTGATTGCGCGCGGGCAGGGGCGCAGCTATGGCGATGCGGCGCTGAATGAGAATAGGCGCGTGCTGTTGACCGAACGCGTCAACCGCCTGCTGGATTTTGATGTGGATAATGGCATCCTGCGCGCCGAAGCCGGTGCGACGCTGGCGGAAATCCTGGGGGTGATTGTGCCCAAGGGCTGGTTTTTGCCGGTTACCCCGGGGACAAAATTTGTTTCACTGGGCGGCTGCGTGGCGGCGGATGTGCATGGCAAGAATCACCACCATGATGGTTCCTTCGGCGATTTCGTTCTTGCCATTGAGCTGATCCTGGCCGATGACAGCCGCGTGACGTGTTCCGCTGCTGAAAATCCGGAACTGTTCTGGGCCACTGTCGGCGGCATGGGGCTGACCGGCATCATCGGTGAGGTGAAGTTTAAGCTTGCTCCCATTCAAAGCGCACATATGATGGTCAGGCACCATGCCGCTGGCAATCTGGAGCAGTTGTTCCAGTTGCTGGAGGACCCGGGCAGGGATGACCGCTATACCGTCGCATGGATCGACTGCCTGGCAAATGGGCAGTCCCTTGGCCGTGGCGTAGTCATGTGCGGGCATCATGCAGCCGCAGAAGAGTTGCCTGCCGGCTTTGGCAATGTGTTTGCTGCCAAGCCAGAACGTAGCCGCCAAGTACCGTTTGATTTCCCGGGCTGGGTGTTGAACCCATTGAGTATTGGTGCATTCAATGCACTCTATTACCGGCATGAAGGAAAAAAACAGCAGCCGTTCCTGACTGGCTACGATCCGTACTTTTATCCGCTGGATAGCATTGGCCAGTGGAACCGCATGTATGGCAAGCGCGGCTTCTTGCAATATCAGTGTGTGATTCCTGATGCCACGGGGTACGAAGGCATCAAGGCCCTATTGCTGGAACTTTCCGCCAGCCGTCGTTCTTCCTTCCTTGCCGTATTGAAACGTCTGGGCGCGCAGGGCAGGGGGCTGCTTTCGTTTCCGGTGGCGGGTTACACCCTGGCGCTGGATTTGCCAATCCGTGATGACGGATTGTTTGTGTTGCTGAACAAACTGGATGAGATCGTTTTACGCCACGGCGGACGCGTATATCTTGCCAAGGATGCGCGGCTTTCTGCTGACTCGTTTCGTTCCATGTATCCGCGCTATGGCGAATGGCTCAAGATCAAGAATGCGGTTGATCCACAGAATCGTTTCAGCTCCAGTCTGGCACGCCGCCTGGGCGTAAGGAGTGATGCAACATGAGTGAAACCGTACTGATACTCGGCGCCACCTCGGCTATCGCGCGCGCCACCGCCGCTGCCTTTGCCGCGCGCGGCGCTGCACTGTACCTGGCCTCGCGCGACATGGATGAATTGGAGCGCATCGCTGCGGACTTGAAGCTGCGCTATAACGTCGAGGTGCATCATGGTTTGTTCGATGCGGAAGCGACTGAAACTCATGAAGCATTCTTCCAAGCCGTAATTGAAGAGATGAGGAGGCTGTCGGGCGTGGTGCTGGCTTTTGGCTATCTCGGCGATCAGCAGGCGGCACGCGATTTTAATGCGGGTGCAAAAGTGATTGCCAGCAACTTCACCGGGGCGGCCTCGATCCTGAGCCACTGCGCCAATTATTTCGAGCCGCTGAAAAACGGCTTCATCATTGGCATTTCTTCGGTGGCGGGAGACCGAGGCAGGCAGAGTAACTATGTGTATGGCGCCGCAAAAGGCGCGCTCAGCCTGTACTTGCAAGGGCTGCGCAACCGCCTGTTTGCCAGCGGCGTGCGTGTTATCACCATCAAACCCGGTTTTGTGGACACTGCTATGACTTATGGTATGCCAAAACTGTTTCTGGTCGCTTCGCCGCAAGCCATAGGCGAGCGCATTGTGCGGACTCTGGATAAATCTGCGGATGTGGTTTATCTGCCCTGGTTCTGGCGCTACATCATGCTGATCATCCAGCACATCCCGGAGCCGCTTTTCAAGCGGCTGAAACTGTGATCGAGGCTGAGGAAAATAAGCCAGTCGTGGCGGCATTTGATTTTGACGGTACGCTGACGCGGCGTGACACCTTGCTTCCGTTCCTGTTGCATGTGCTTGGCGCGGCGACGGTAATGCGGCATGGCTTCGTTCTCTTGCCGACACTGGTGGGCTACGGTTTGGGCATGATCCGCAATGATGTTGCGAAGGAACGGGTGTTAACCCGGTCATTTTCTGGCGCCGATATGGGTGTGCTGCGGGAAAAAGCAGCTCAGTTTGCCGAGCATAAACTGCCGGAACTGATCCGCCCCGAGGCAAGCCGTCGTCTTGACTGGCACAAGAAGCAGGGGCACCGCTGCATTGTGGTTAGCGCATCACTGGATCTGTATGTGCAGCCTTGGGCGCTGAAGGCAGGATTCAATGATGTGATAGCATCGCGTCTGGAAACGCTGGAAGATGGCCGTGCCACCGGAAGGCTGCTGGGAGAAAATTGTTTCGGCATCGAGAAAGTCAGGCGGCTTGAAGCGCTGCTTGGACCGAGGAGCGGCTATACTTTATTTGCTTACGGAGACAGCCGGGGCGACAAGGAATTGTTGTCCAGTGCCGACTTTGCATTTTATCGGCGAATTCCCGTTTAAGATAATTGGCATGGATATGAATATGGCGTCAGTGAATATCAAATGAAGAAAGCACTCGAGTTATTCCGCCTGATGCGTCCCCACCAGTGGGTGAAGAATCTTTTCGTGTTTACCGGCCTTCTGTTCGGCCACGCATGGCTTGACCCCAATCTGACTGCACAAGTAGTTTTTACTTTCATTGCTTTCTGTTTAGTATCCAGCACCATCTACATCATCAACGATATTGTTGACCTTGAACAGGATCGCCATCATCCCAGAAAGAGCCAGCGGCCATTGGCATCCGGTCAGGTATCAGTCGTTGCCGCCATTATTCTTGCAGTCATGCTCGGCGCGCTTGGTTTCGGGCTGGCCTTTAGGACATCGAAAATTGTAGTTATTATCCTTGTTGCCTATGCGTTGATGAACGTTGCCTATTCTCTCTGGCTCAAGCATGTGGTGATTCTGGATGTTTTCATTATCGCCACCGGCTTCATGTTGCGTATTCTTGCCGGTACGCTGGGGGTCGGTATTCCGCCCTCGCAATGGCTGCTGCTATGCGGCATGATGGTGACGCTGTTTCTCGGCTTTTCCAAACGGCGCGCGGAAATCATTGCGCTGACCGATGACAAATCTGCGCACCGCAAGGTGCTGGAGCATTACGGACCGGTACTGCTGGACAAAATGATCGGGATTGCCGCCGCCTGCCTGGTCATGAGCTACAGCCTTTACACCATGAATCCGGACACTATCCGCATCCACGGTACATCCAACCTGATTTACACCGTACCGTTCGTGATGTACGGCGTGTCCCGCTACATATATTTGCTGCACCACCAGAGCAGGGGGGGCGACCCGTCGCATGATCTGGTGCGCGACCCGCATTTGTTCATCGTTGTCGGCGCGTGGCTGGTTACGACCATCTGGCTGATCGTATGAACATGAAAGAACATACGCAGCATGCCATTCTGAGCGGATGGCGTTTCCGTGCCATGCTGTTGGTAGTGCTGCTGAGCGCGGCTGGTTACCTGGCATTCTCACTCTGGGGCGGCTGGCAAGAGGTTGTGGAGGCTATTGCCCGTGTGGGTTTTATTGGTATTGCTATCACGCTTGCGTTTTCGCTGATCAATTATGGGTTACGCTTCCTGCGCTGGCAGAAATATCTTGCCCTGCTGGGACATCGTGTCTATTGGCTGGAAAGCCTGCGTATCTATATTGCCGGATTCGGCTTGACTGTCCTTCCGGTCAAGGTGGGCGAGACGATACGCAGCGTGTTCCTCAAACAGCATGGAGTTTCCTATCCGGAAAGCCTGGCGGCATATTTTTCGGAGCACCTTTCTAACCTTATCAGTATGCTGTTGCTGGTCGCGATCGGACTGTGGGCTTATCCTCAGGCCAAGCCGATGGTAGTGATTCTTGCTGTGCTTATTTTTGCAGTCCTGATTGTTCTTCAGCAACACAAATGGCTGCAAACGATCGAGGCTTTTGCGCAAAACAGATTGCCTGCCCGGGCCGGGAAACTGATTGCCCATGGCATCGAAATCATCCTGCATTCCGGTCGCTGTTTCCGTTTGCCCGTGCTGCTGTTTGGTCTCGCGCTCGGGCTGGTTGCATGGGGGGCGGAGGGGGTGGCTTTCTACTACATCATGCATCTTCTCGGCAGCGATCTTTCAATCCAGGTTGCTTTGTTCATTTACGCTTTTTCCATGCTGATCGGCGCTCTCAGTTTTTTGCCCGGCGGCCTCGGTGGAGCCGAAGCTACGATGGTTGCATTGCTCATGCTGAACCATGTTGCACAACCACAGGCCGTGGCTGCGACCGTGCTGATCCGACTGGCTACGCTGTGGTTTGCGGTCTTGTTGGGCATGATTGCGCTGACCATGCCAGAACGGAATTAAAATGGCGGATGGGAAAGCAATTGATGGACTCGTGGGTGTGAATTCATTCGCACCTGCATGCTGTTTTAAGTTCTTGCAGGGCGGTAAAATGCCAACATATTTGTTGGCGATGTGCAGATTTCCGGTAACAGACTAAAGGCATACAACAAAACAGTGCTGTTGTAGGGCCAGTGCTTTATTCCGATAACTTTGGGTAATACCATGATTTCTAAAATTGCAGATATCGCAGACCGTGCACGGCTCAGGGCAGACAGTTTGCCTCAAATTGCTTCTAACCCGCTCAATATCTGTGTGTGGGTTCTGATTATGGTCGGGGTGGCTGCCCGTCTCTCCCCGTTTATTGATATGGATGAACGGCTTTTCTGGCAATACATAACTGAGGACGGCTATCTTCTTCAAACTGTCGCAAGAAATATGGCAATCGGACTTGGCATGTCAACTGCGGAGGGCACCATACCCACAAATGGCGTTCAACCTCTGGCGACTTTCTTGTTTTCAGCCCTTCATTTTATTTCCGGAGGATCAAAGAGAGGCGGCATTGCATTAGTAACGCTATTTTCCGTCCTCGTGTCTGCGGGCGCCGGGTATTATGCATACAAAGTTGCTTCGCGGATTTTCGCGTCCCTTCGCCATGGGCGTGAACTCGCGATAGTCTCTGCTGCCTTGTGGTTCGCCGCACCACATACAGTTACGCACAGCATGAATGGCCTCGAAACAGGCATTTATTTCTTCGCAATCCTCTTTACTCTCAACTATTATCTGGCCGCTATATCTGGTGATTCGCGGCCATTTTCATCAAGGCAAAGGCTGGTGCTTGGCTTGTTGATGGGCTTCACTTTCCTTGCCAGAAATGATGCAGTATTCTTTATTGGAGGGTTGTTGCTGGCGCATCTATTGCTCGGAGATGAGAAGGCTGGCGGCGGCCCCCGCTATCGGCTGGTTGACTGTTTTATTGCTGGCATCATAAGCCTTGTTGTCGCGTCTCCTTGGCTCATAAACAATTACGCATTATTCGGATCTATCGTCCCGATCAGCGGCATTTCGGAATCTCGCGATGCCCATTTCGGACAGAACCTGTCCGGCATTCCATCTCAGCTTTTTGAAGCTACCCTGCTTTTTGCCCCCATGCCTGGCTCGATTGAGCGCGCGCCGTTAGTCATCCTGATGTCAATCACAAGTGTTGCCTTGTCACTTGCGGGCTTCTGGTTCTTCGTGGCGAAACTTACGCTTGCATCACGCCGCTTTTTTCTTGGCAGCATTTTCTTTGCAGCGGGAATTTCTTTATATTACGGTCTTTTCTTCGGGGCACCCTATTTTCTGACAAGATATGTCTCTCCGCTGTCGCCGTTGCTGTGGTGTGCAACCACTGCGACAGTATTTTTTCTTCTGAATCTTTTTTTTCACACCTTCGAAAGTGTTCATCGCACGGCATTTTCCATTGTGCTAATCCTCACTTTTGGGGCTGCAACGTTTGCCTATGCCGATTTCGCACGAGGCTACGCAAAAGGGACATCCCAAATGCACAGGCAGGTCGTCGAATGGGTTCAAGGGAATGTGTCTGAATTGCAATGGGTCGGCGCGCCTCAGACAGGCACACTCGGGTTCTTTCACGACCGGACGATCAATCTTGACGGGAAGGTCAATCCTTTTGCTCTTCGCGCCATCCTTGAGAAAGGAAATGTCCTGGAATATGCCAGAAATTCAAGAATTGATTATATTGTCGACTGGTATGCAATGGCCGATTGGGTGAAGATCAAAGGCGACCCGCAGTTCGCAAAGGATTTTGAAGTCGTCGTCAGGGACGCGCGGTCTAATTTGGGTGTCTTACGACGTATTCATCCTGTTATGCAGAAATAGATACTGTCGCAGCTTCGCCTCCCGAACATTTTTATCACTTATGAGCGCTAAAACAATACTTCGCAACAGCGTCGCCAGGCTTATTTTTCAAATGGGTATCACTAGGCCGGAGCGCTGTAGTCGCGGGCGTCTCTCGATCGTGACCTTTCACCACGTGCTCCCTGAAGCTGACCGTCAAGCCTACCCATACTCCGGCCTCGTCGTGACGCCGGAAGAGCTCGACGCATTTTTGACTTATTTCACGGTACATTTTGATTGCGGCGCGCTCGCGGCTCAACATGAGCGTTACCTGAGCGGTGAGACTCCGGCGCGTCCGTTGCTCGCTCTTACCTTTGACGATGCCCAGCACGACAATTACAGCTTTGCACGCCCGGTGCTCGCCCGGCATCACGTCAAGGCCTCGTTTTTCGTCCCTGTAGTGGCCGTCGAACGGCAGAAACTACTGTGGCACGACCGCCTCGGTTTTGCGGTTCTTACGCTGCTCAAGCAGACTCACGGTGGACGTGAGCAACTGATGCGGATATTGGCTACAGCCGGATTGTCCGCAAGCGGGCCGCACAGTATGGTGAGCAACGTAGTGGGGGCGGCAAAGGAACTTACCCTTGAAGCAAGATTGCGCCTGGTTGAGGCGCTTGCAGAAGCAGCAGGCGCAACCCCAGCACCTGAGTTCGCACGACTCATGACCTTTGAAGAGATTGCATGGCTGGCAGCAGATGGACACGAGATCGGTTCACATAGCATGACACATTGCCTGATGCCGGAATGCGATGATCGCGCGCTTGCCTATGAAGTTGCAGAATCACGACGTATGCTGCAAGCCCGTACCGGGCAACCCATTGAGACCTTTTGTTATCCCAACGGCAACGCCGATGCCCGTACCGCCCGTGCAGTCGCTCAGGCCGGCTATCGCCGGGCGGTGACCACAACATGGGGGAATAATGGGCAAGATGCAGACCGGTTCCAGCTTCTCCGTTATGACATGGTCGCAAGGCGCGTACAGGATTCGAGCGGGAAATTTGTGCCTGCCCAGCTTGCCTTCAGAATGAGCGGTTTCTATCCCGGCTTGGGCTCATAAATGGAAATTAGGCCGGGTTTGGATTTGTCATGCGAATTCCCTGGCCTTTGTTCATACATCAAGCGGGAGCTGCTTTAATGAATGATTTGTGTTGATCTATCCTTGTCCAGGCCTTTTGGAGAATATTCCTGATGTGCGTGCCCGTATGCACCGGCAACAATGCCGGCTCCGCGAAGCAAATGCGCGACCGCACGCATCCCGTAATATGGAGAAAAAGGCAGCGCAGGCAGCATGACAACTCCGAGGCTGATGCGAGCAATACCTTTCAGCGCCCACTTGAACAGCCCCATGCGAGTGCCGGCAATCCGCTCGCTGACGGAGAATGTATTACCCAAACGATACTGCCTCTGGCAAATCCAGCGCAACGTCATCCTGCTCTTCGGAACATCTTCATATACGGGAGCTGCAGCCGACCATACGATGCGCATGCCGATGGAGACGGCCTGCCTGAAAAACAGATAATCAGAGCCGCCTGTCATGCGCATGCGCTCTTCAAACCGAAGCCCCGTCCGGCGAATGAAGTCTGTCGAGATCAGCACATTATTGGAAGCTGCCGCTTTCAAAGGTGTTTTATCCGCAAACTGCCAGCTATCGAAGATTCTGCTTTTTATCAGCCATGTTGATGCTGTTTCCGGATAGACCGGGATAACCGCGCCAAGCACGCAGTCCGCGCCGGTAGCATGCTGTGTCTTCAACAATTCTTCTACCCACGTTGGCCCCGGCCATTCGTCGTCGTCGATAAAACAAAAGAACTCGGCGTCCTCAGGCAATGCAGCGATACCTGCGTTGCGGGCTAACGGAATGCCCTGGGTTGGTTCGACAAGGTATTGAACGCCTAATGTGCTGCCCTGCTTGAACGGCTCAATGCTGGCTGCCGCCGAGCCCGAGCTGTCATTGTCAACAATAATTGCCGTTAACCGGAAGGGGCGTGTTGTATCGTGACATTGCTGTCGTCCCAGCTCTGTAAGAAGCTTCACCAGCCCCTGGTGACGACGATAGGTTATGATAATAACGGCGACGTGAATCATAGCATCATCTGTTGCGATGGCGTTCACGCAATACGCGCAAGACAAATTTCGGGTTGCCAAGGATGTAGCGTTGCCACATTCTTTTTGGCTCCACCATTAGCCGGTAGACCCATTCGATATTGAGACGGCGCATCCATAACGGCGCTCGCTGCACCTCTCCGGCAAGAAAATCAAACAGCGCTCCGACCCCCCATGCTGACAATGTTGTTTCTGGAACCAGTCGCTCAACCCACCGTTCTTGCAGGCCATTGCCCATCGCAACGAGCAACAGATGCGGCTTGCTTTCTCTGATCATTTCAATGACACGACCCTCATCGGACTTGGAGAAGAAACCATCCTGATAGCCAACCACCTTATGCTGTGGCCAGCGCCTTGCGATAATTTCAGCGGCTCTGGCAATTACCGCCGGGCGGGCGCCGAGCAGAAATATGCTCAGGGGCGTACTGCACCGGTCAAGAAAATAAGGTGCAAAATCGGTGCCGTTAAGATTGCCCGGAAATGGTTTACCATACAGTAACCGGCTTGCGATGTTGAGGCCAACCCCATCATTAAGCAGCAGGAAATGGCGTAGTATTCCATGCAACTGCACCTCTTCATAAGCCATGTTTGCAAGATTTGCGTTAACAAATGCCAATCGTACCGGGGTTCGTGCGCAGATACGACGCTCCAGCAGGTCCACCGCAGCATCATGTGTCAGGACAGCAATGTCCAAGCCAAATATTCTGCGGGTACCCACTGACGGTTTGTCATTTTGAGCCAGATCGTTATCTTTCCTATAACCATTTGTTGTCATGGATTCATTTCCAGAAGCAACAGTTGCTGTGCAGCATCTGAAATTCCTATCTTTCTGTATATCTCTTAAACTGGGTGGACAATGTCAGGCTGCTTGAGGCAAATGCTATTTGTTCATCTGCAACTCTTGATCTTTTCACAGCACTATTTCTTTCCAGTATCAGAAAAATAGTGCCGGATATTTCTTCCATTGATACGGTCGTTTCAGGATTCCCTTCTCGTCGGAGTCAGCCATTCATTGCCAGCGTGCTGGGCGCAGATGGACTTGATGTCCAGTTCGAGCTTGTCCAGCATCTGATATCGCCGCCGGTAGGCGGCGCGCTTGCGTGTAGGAATCTCGCTCATGTCCTTGCGCCTGATTATGACAGGAATCTCGAAAAAACCGTTATCCAGCGCCCTGCCGCCATGTTCAACCCATACCTTATCGTATAAGGCCAGTACCTTTTTATTGTGTCCACCGCCGAAATATGGGCTGTTATGTTGACGGCATTTACCGGATACCGCCCATATTCTGTGGATATCGAACTCCTTGCACAACAGCTTGAACGCTGCCATGAGGAAGTCGCGCGGCCTCATGCCGTGGAGCGCATGAGTGATTTCGCGATAAATATCCCGGGCAGAACTGGAATTGGACCCTTGCAGCGCTCCGACAAAAACCAGTGATTGACCGGCATCGACGCCAAGTGTGAACACTATGGAATAATATCGCTGGTTGTTGACAAACAGATTGAGAGCGATCTCGCCCTCACGCAGAAACCAGGCGGTCTTGTCCAGCACCAGACGCAGGCCGGCATACTTCTCCTCTATCCGGGCCAGTTCAATTTCCTCGAACGTTGCGTGCGCGATGATTGCCGCAGGGCCGTCCAGCATGCGGAAATGCCGATCTATAACTGCAAGACGGCGTTCCATTGTCCAAGTGTAATTTATGTAAGGCCAGTAGATTGCCCCATGCATTAGGGGAAAACGCTTCAATGCCAGTGTAAGCAAGGGGTTGTCCGAAATCTCATACCACTTCTGAATATCCGGAAGGAACACCAAGGCATGAACCAGCAGGAAAAGCTGGTGCTTGAAGCTATTCAAGGTCAGGGTGGGATGCATTGCCCTGCCCAAACGATGGACACGACTCAATGTCTCGATAACCCCGGTTTCCATTTATTCCTCATCGACTAATATACAGCTTCTCGCTATTTTTCCGATACTATACATAGCGACATAAATCTACTGCGCGACTCCGGAGTGCGGTCGGGCGGTGCTCGCGTTCCTCACATACTGATGTGTATGCTCCGGGCGCTGTGCTCCGGCCTCCCCCACCCCAAAGCCGCTCGCTACGATTTCTGTCGCTATGTATAACTCACTTGTATTCAATCAGGCGTGCCGTTTTTCCGGCCAGCCGGTTATATAAAAAATTCAACTGTCCTATCGCTTCCGGAAACTTGCCCAGCACCAGAAACAGGGCTCGCCACCAGTTTTCCCTTCTTGATCGTGTGCCACTCAAAGTCAGACGGATGATCTGCGCCGGATAGATCAGCAGCATCGCCAGACCCCATGCTCCCATGCAGATGGTTGAGATGAATATAATTACGGGAATCCCCAGACCCCATATCCAGACGCGCCGCGATTCTTTCACCCGATGCATCTCCGGCGGTGCACCGTGCAGATGCGCTCCCTCGGCATAGGCGTACCCGCAGCGCAGGGTGCGCTTCCACCATTGTCTGAAGCGCGTTATTGCTGCATCGTGCAGCGTCATTTCCTTGCCCAGCCTCCATATTTTCCAGCCTGCCGCCCTGAGCCGCACGCAGAGCTCCGGCTCCTCACCGGCAATCAGGCTGTCGCGATATTTCCCCACGCGCTCAAATGCGCCCGTACGCATCATCGCATCGCCGCCGCAGGATTTTGCTTCGCCTACTGGCGTATCCCATTCGATGTCGCACAACATGTTGTACACGGAGCGTTCCGGAAAACGCTCGCGCCGCCGGCCGCAAACTACGGCCACATCAGCGCGTTCATCAAGAAACCGTGCTGCCTTTTCCAGCCAGCCGGCGGCAACCTCGCAATCCCCATCTACGAATTGAACATAATCCAGCTCCGGCGCTGTTTCGCGCAGGCGCTTGAATCCCTCATTCCTTGCTCTTGCGGCTGTGAATGGTATTGCCAAGTCCAGTTCGACCACCGTAACTCCGAGGGAGCGAGCCATGCCCACCGAGCCGTCTGTGGAGCCGGAATCCACGTACACTATTTTTTCAGCCAGCCCCTCAACAGACATGAGACACTTGCGCAGGCGATCACCCTCGTTGCGGCCTATGGCCACTATACCGACCGAAGCAATGGGGATTTTGCCTTCAATCATCCGGCAATATCCATTCGAGTGATGCCGCCGATGTCACCTGCTTGAAATTCCGGCAATCAAGGTCTGTCCCAAGCCATTTCCCCAACTGCGCCAGGTCACGGTCAAACTCCATTTCCAATCGAGCGCGGTTCTCTTTATCCAGTTCCGGGCGATTCCGCATGCGCAATTTTATCTTGACCGCGTCGCGCAGGGCTTGCGGAATGAAACGGCGGCGCAACCAGGTCGCCGGGCCGGATTTGACCAGCAATTCGTAAAAAGGAAATTTGCGGATACGTTCGCTGGAGACATTGTCTGGCTTCATGTCCTCCACCCAGACCGGCTGTCCCTGATACCCGATAAACCGGCAGATGCGCTCCAGCTCCGCCTGGGGCTCACGAACCAGATGGTCGAAAAAGACAGGCAGGACGGCATCACGGCCAAAGGCTGCGAAATAGGGTTCGATCTGCATGGCATAGCGGCCGTAGGCCGTCAGTTCGGGATATTTATTTACAGCCTCACCGATGCCACAGTGATAAACCCCTGTGCTCCACTCATGAATGTAATGGGAAACAAGACGATCCACCGGATGGCGCATCACATACACAAGGCGTGCATCAGGCAAATACTTTCTCAGGCGCTCTACAGTATTGGGATGCGTTGGCAGTTTGGTGTAATGCGTACTGGCTTCACCCAGGAGGCTACCCTCCGGAGCGTTGGCAAACAAGCCGGAATACCACGCCATGCCCTTGGCATACTGTTCATCATCGCTGAAAAAGTTGGGTTCCTTCGGGGTGCACATGAATATGCCTTGCTGCTGAACCAATTGCTGATACAGCGACGAAGTTGCCGACTTCATTGCGCCGATGATGACGAAATCCGGCAAACGCAGGTTGGAAGGTTCATTGCTCATGGCTTGGGTGGGTATAGTGTTTAAGCGGACTGCGCCAGTTTGTCCAGATATCCAGCCATTGTCCTTCAATGGCTGCCTTGTCTGATCGCCCCAGCAGTTGCCGGGTTCCGGACACTGTCCGCCCAAGCCACCAAAGCAGATTGGCGCTCGCCAGCCCAAGCCAGCCGCAGGTCTGGTAATAGTATCGGGCGCGGGATTCATAATAATATCTGGGCACCCGTTTCTTCAAACGAGTCTGCTCTTTTACCGGCGAACTGCCGCCACGCAGGTGCACCACCCGCGCCTCGGGATTATGCACGATTTCCCATCCAGCCTTGCGGGCGCGATGGCAAAATTCCGCATCCTCAAAATACATGAAATATCCATCATCCAGCAGTCCCACCTGCTGGAATACCTCATCTCTTACCAGCACGCAGGCAAAACTGGTCCACTGGGGCCGCGCGATTTGCGTCTGTACCGGCCAGGCCACGATGTAACGGCTGAACAACCATGCAACCAGGCCGGTTTGGGAGGCGGAGATCATCTCGCTGAAAGGCGATATAAACCGGAAGCAACTCTCTTGCCCTGCGCCATCCGGCCATTCAAGGCGCGGGCTGATCAGCCCGGCCTCGGGATACTGCATTGCAGTATCCAGAATGATTCGTATCGCGCCCGGGCGAATCAGGGTGTCACTGTTCAACAACAGGTAATGACGGGCATTGCAGGATTTGATCCCGATATTGTTACCGCTGGCGAACCCCGAATTGTGTCCCGACTGAACAAAAAGCACTTTGCCGGCAATATCATGCTGCGCCAGCCACGCTCGAATAATTTCAGGCGAATCATCCGCCGAACGGTTGTCCACGATGACAATTCGCCCGTCAATACCATCCAGTTCCGGCAGAAGGGTCGTCAAACAGTCAATAACGAACCCCGGCGTGCGAAAGTTTACTATGACAACAGTTAACTGTAGTGACGGTAATGACCGTGCTGATTCCATGTGCATCCCAATAATTCAACGGTACTCGCGAATAGAATAATTCCGCGCTGCCGGGTTCATGCCATATGCGGTAGGGAAATTATTCAAAGAATTAAACCCGATCGAGGCTAGGCCACGCAAACACCACAATCAATACCGAAGCTGCAAGCAATACCAAATCGAGCCTGGCTTGCCACAATCCATTGCGGGACATCACAAACGCATAAAAGGGATATGTTATCCAATTAGCTGTAGCTACGCCCATGACCAGGCCTGCGCCCCCCCAATAATGGTAACCGATGAACATGGAACCAAACTGGCATACAATCTGGGTTGCGGTTAACATTGTTGAAGTGGCGACTTTACCCATCGCCAGCAATACACCTACGTAAGATCCCCACACACAACCGACGAGTGACCCGGCAGCAAGCAACTCAAGCATGATGCCCGAACCATGATAACGCTCATCGTATAGCGTCTCCATAAGCTGAGCGCCAAAAAAGACAAATAAAACTGCCAGGCACCAACTTGGCAGAATGATTGCCAGACGTGCCTTGAACAGGGTAGCCATGAGATTTTTCGGATTACCGCGATAAACCTCCGAATAAGCAGGAAAGAATACCCTCCATGCCAGTTGCTGAATTGCCTGCCAGAGCAGAAGGCTCATCGTGCTCGCTAATGTAAACAATGCCAGTTGGCGCATGTCAAGCAGGGCGCCGAGCAGCAGGCGCGCGCCTTCTGCCGATACAAAAGTAAGAGCAGAACTCAACAGAATCCAGCGTCCAAATCCTCTCATGTGGTCGATCGTTTCCCGATCCCATGCGAATCGGTTCTTTATGCCATGAAGAAAAACATGGCTGGCAAACATTTTCAGAGAAACAGTAATCATGCTGCCCCAAACCAGCGCCCAGACTGATTGCATAAGCCAGGCAAGGCAAATTGTACAGAACAGTCCGAGCGTATAAGTGCCCACCTCAATCTGTGTCACTCGCGCCGTTTCCAGGTTACGTTGTGCAGTGTGTAATCTTGTTGAGTTGAAACTGCCGATGATTGTATTCAATCCAATAACAGGAAGCATGACGGCGAGCAGCGGTTCGCCATACAATCCGGCTATGGGCAACGCCATGGCGCAAAGCGCCAACCATACCAGAATGCCGCGTATGATCTGAATCGTCCATGCTGTATTCAGGAAAGCCGGATCATTTCCACGCTCCTTCTGGACGATCGAAGGGCCTATCCCCACATCGGTAAGCATGTGCGCACCAAAAGCAACTGCTTGAATAATCGCCATCATTCCGAATGCCTCGGGAAACAACAGGCGCGTAAGAATGAGATTTCCTCCAAGGCGCAGTGCCTGATTAACGCCGTACCCGACCAAAGTCCAGGAGCCTGACTGCAGAACGCGTTGTCTGAGGGTAAGTGTGCTTTTTGATGACATTGGCATTTATGAATATCTGAACGTAGCGAGCACAGATCGTTATTCTTGCTCTTGCAGCGATCTTTTTTTGCTTTCGCTTATCGCTCTGCCTGCTTCATAATGGAAGCGGATGATTCTACACGAAGCCTCAATTATTGGTTCGCCTTGACATTTGCTGTTTTGCTGGCGCGTATTTATTCCGAGAAGTTTGAGCGTGATTTCAGACGCACATAGTCATCAATATAACCTGCCTGAATCTTTGCACCTGAAATATGGAACTGCCATGAAAAAAAACACAGTTTTCCCGACTCTTGTTCTTTTTGTTTTTACGGTTTCCGGATGGTGTGGCGCAAACGCCGGCGATTCTGCCGCCGTTAACGCTAATTCTCCTTTGGGGACGAACCTATCCAGTGTTGTTGATTGGTCTACTGAATGGGTGTTTGTGGATACGTTCAAGATGTCGCGCACCTGGATATCTCAGAAAACCGGATCAGGCTGGGGGCAGGGTGGCGCGCTGAATCTGGACTCCAATGGCTGGGTAAAGTCTCTTCAGCCCGGACAGAGCGCGGATGCTCCGATGCAATGGAGAGGAAATGCATCCGGTTCCCCGGGTAAATACCTTGTACTTTATGACGGTGAAGGCGCTCTGCGGTTTTCGGGTAGCGCATCGGTGGTGAAAGCCACTCCCGGACGAATTGTCCTTGACATTAACCCGAAAAATCGCGAAGGAGGGTTTTTTTTAAAGATTACATCTACAAACCCTTCCAACTATATCCGCAATATCCGCGTAATCCGTCCCGGGTTTGAGACCACCTATCAGACCCAGCCTTTTCACCCGCTGTTTCTGAACAGGATCAGGAAGTTCAAGGTATTGCGTTTCATGAATTGGCAAAAGATCACTGATTCCCCGCTGATTAACTGGTCTGATCGAACAACGCCGGACACTTATACTCAGACCGGCAGCAGTGGCGTTGCTCTGGAATACATGATTGATTTGGCGAACATGCTCAATGCTGATCCGTGGTTCAGCATGCCCCATCAGGCCTCGGATGACTTTGTGCGCCAGTTTGCGCGCATGGTGAAAGACCGTTTGAGCCCGAACCTTAAAGTTTACATCGAGTATTCCAACGAGATTTGGAACGGACAGTTCCAACAGTCCCGCTATGCTGCACAGCAGGGGTTGGCATTGGGTCTTAGTGCCAGGAGCGCTGAAGCCCAGTTGCGATACCAATCCAGAAGGTCTTTGGAGATTTTCGACATATGGGCGCAGGTCTTTGGATCTACTGATCGTTTAGTCCGTGTGTTAGCAACCCAGGCCGCTAATATATGGTCTACCACAACCGTTCTGGACTGGAATAATGCCAGGCTTAAGGCTGATGCTGTCGCCATTGCCCCCTATTTTTGCGGGGTAGCCGGCAGGGGTGATGTAACTGCGATACTCGCTATGACAGAGGATCAATTGCTGAATTATTGCTCCAATGAAATTACCGTCACGGTAAAGGGCTGGATGGATTCACAGTATGCTGCCATTTCTTCCCGTGGCCTTGATATGATTGCCTATGAAGGAGGGCAGCATTTGGTTGGTGTTGGCGCGAATCAGAATGATCAGCAATTGACGGAATTTTTCATGAGTGTCAATCGCCATCCTCGCATGAAAGAGTTATACACAACTTATCTGAATCAATGGAAAGCAGCGGGTGGCGGAATGTTTGTCAACTTTATTTCAGTTAATGCTTCCGGCAAGTTTGGCAGTTTTGGCACGCTGGAATACCAGGACCAGGATCCGGCTACTGCGCCAAAATATCAGGCGCTGATGGAGTTCATTGCTGCCAATCCGATCCGCAAGCTGCCATAGCCTGACAGTTAGTTGATTTCAGTAAGGGCGGCCACTATGTGTGGCAGCATGATTACATTCGGGTTGCTTCCAGACCTTTGCCGCAGTCCTCCCGATGGAGGAAGCAGGTTTGGATGACGGATTGCAGGAACGGAGTGTGGCAGAGCGGTACGATAGGTCAATACTATCCGCGCGGCATCGCATAGAGATCAGACTTGCAGGCTCTTCACAAGGTATAATTCCAAGCCAGGACAGAAACACCGTGCGTAATCTCATCACTTGAAGGGGGCATCGCGGTTGCCCGTTCGTCGAAACTCGCCAAGCGCGATTAGTATTGCACGTTTTGTGGGATGTTTGCCAATGCTGGATTCCCGTCTGCACGGGAATGACGGACTGTTGGATAATTCGGGTTAACAACAACATCGTTCATTGAGGTATCGTCACAGCATGTACGAAGCATTTTACGGTTTGAAGGAAAATCCATTCTCGATTCAGCCCGACCCGGAATATCTGTATTTCGGCCGCCGGCATACTTATGCTTACGCGATGATGGAGTTCGGAATCAAGAACAGGGCAGGATTTACGGTAATCAGCGGCGAGATCGGCTGCGGCAAGACCACCTTGATCCGGCATTTGCTTAACAATCTGTCCCCAGGCGTCACGGTCGGCCTGGTGTACAACACCCACCGCGAGATACCTGATTTACTGGGGTGGATCATGCTCGCTTTGGGACTTCCTTACGAAGGGATGTCCACGGTGGCGCTCTACGATGCATTCCAGCGCTTTTTGATCGAGCAGTACGGATTGGGCAAAGGGGTGCTGTTGATTATTGACGAGGCGCAGAATCTCAGTCCGACAGCGCTGGAATCCTTGCGTATGCTCTCGAATATAAATGCCGACAAGAACCAGTTGCTTCAGATCATGCTGGTAGGCCAACCGCAACTGAAAAGCATGCTTACGCGGCCTGATCTTCTACAGTTCTCTCAACGCGTTGAGGCTGATTTCCACATCAAGCCTTTCGAAGCGTCTGATGTGCAGAACTACATCCAGCACCGGCTGGCAGTAGCCGGCCGGAAAACTCCCCTTTTTACTCCCGATGCATGCGCCAAGATAGCAGAAGTCAGCCAGGGTATTCCCCGGCGCATCAACATTCTTTGTAATACTGCGCTGGTTTATGGGTATTCTGCCGAAGCAAAGCGTATTAATCTGGATTTGGTTGAAGAGGTGCTGAGTGACAAGGCTGAATTCGGGGCGTTATCGAATCCCGAATGAGTAAGAGCAGTAGTTTTGACAGTCAAGATGAACTCATTTCAAGCGCAATAAAATTAGCGAAGGGCTTGATGTCTCCACCCACGCTTGCCGCTTCGAGCGCATGCATATACTGGTCGCGGTTTTTCATGCGAACAATTGTCCAGGGGTAACCTCCCGATGCCAGCATCGCATTCATCAGGAAACGTCCAATTCGACCGTTGCCATCAAAGTAGGGATGGATGAATACAAAAAGGTGGTGCCCTAACACTGCACGGACGGCAGATTCCGGCTCTTGCGCAATCAGGTTGAACAGCGCCTCCATGGAATCTGCCAGCGCATCCCGAGGAAGCGGAGCGTGCTTGGAATTTCGGATGTAAACAGGCCCATTGCGGTATCCGGCCAGTTGATGCGGCTCAACAATCCCCGCTGTAACGGAAGGGGCGAACAGTTCGCCATACCACCGGTGATGCGCGCTTCTTGCGACCTCACCCGGATTCTTGCCGGATAGAATTTCTGCGAGACTAATTTTGACAGCCTGAAATGCCTGATAGTACCCGCGCGCTGCCAGAGCATCACGGTCACCCTTGTCATTTTTTCCCCCTTCCGGATTCCAGTTGCCCTGTGCAACCCGCTCGATCAATTCATCGTTGACCTGATATCCTTCAATAGAAAGTGAGTTGTAGGCATCCGCTGCATATCGCTCATTTACGTCGGACAGATAGGATTCTGGTAGTTTTGGCAAACCCGGTGCAGGTGGGAATGCCGACAAGACATTATCGCGCCAACCCGCCCACATTGACTGGATGCGCATGGTATAAGGCGAGCGTTCCCGGCTGTTTCCCAATGTGGGTGTGCTAATCTCAAAAGGGTTGGATTCGCGCACGTTGTGTTTCGCCCGCTTCATCGTTTCAGTGATGCGATCAGCGTCTGCATCGCGCCCCATGAATCGTAAAGCCCCTGCCAGCCTCCCTGCGGCAGAGGGCATCCCTTCACCAGCCAATAAAATGGTGAGCAATTCCCTTGGGTCGCGAATTAAATTTAGTGCGATTTCGGCTTCCCGTGGATTGTTCTTAAAGAACTGCGGCCCAAGACGACATAAAACTTCTGGCAATGGAATAACCTGCAATCCATTCACCTCAACCCGATTGCTTGGCAGGTTTTTTTCGTCTGTATAAATAAGTACCGACGAATCGTGAGGCAACTTGAGAGTTGATGTTCCGCCTTCTTTTGTAATGACTGCAATCTGGCGCGGAACTACTGTGCAGTGGGTGTGCAACAAGGCGGAAGCTTCTGTGTTGAGGCAATATCGTTTGCCAAAACGCCTGTCCATGTACCCTGAAAGAAATGCCCAGAAACTTGCATACCAAGAGGTGCTGTCACCTTGGTTATTGCTTGGATTGGAGCATACGTACCATCCCTTCATCACTGGGCGCAAAAAACCTTCTTCCACCAATATGGATCGGTGCGCCTCTTTCAGGTCGTTGGATTCAATAACCCCGCTATGCTTATCCTGCAATTTTTTGAGTACTCTCAACGCCCCAGCAAGCTTCTCATTGGATTTGGCCATTTCTTCACCTGATTCATGTTGTTGATCTAAGGGAGCCGGAAATTACAAACATACCAATTTAGTTGTAGGGTGGATAAGCGCAGCGCATCCGCCTTTTTGAGCCGGCATGGTGGATGCGCTACGCTTATCCCCCTACGGACTTAAGAAACAAATGGTACTTTTGTAATTTTTGTTTCCCTAAGCGTCAACTATGTTATTGATCCAAGCGTCAACTATGTCATTCCAAGGAAGTATAACGCAACACCCTGTTGTATAATACACTTTCGTAAGATACATGCCAGTTAATTATTGTAGGAGCCGCCATTATTCGCAACTTGAGTCCAGCCACCTACGCAGGCAGTTGCAGCACAGGCACCCGCAGGGTAAATTTGTTCTCGGAGAATAGCGTAGGGTGGGCAGACAGGTTTATCGTCTGCCCACGCGGTTTGGTATCCGCGTGGGCACAAAAGCGTGCCCACCCTACCATCATTGATTTTCATCATAAATTTCAGAGAACAAATTTACCGTGCAGGCACCCGCGTCTGCGCTACTGTTGGTCTTCAATTGATGCTATATTTGATGCGTCACAACTATTTTGGAGGCTGTTATGCGAACTACTGTTAACCTGGACGACACGCTGCTCGCCCACGCTCAACTCCTCTGTGGCGTGCAGGAACGCAGCGCATTGCTGAGGGAAGCCCTCAACGCACTGATCCAACGTGAAAGTGCACATCGCCTGTCCCGTTTGGGCGCAAGCGAGCCGCAATTGCAGAATATTGCCCGCCGACGCGAGGCTAAGTAGTGATCCTGGTTGATACCTCCCTCTGGGTTGACCATCTGCGCGCTGGCAGCCCAGGCTTGGTAGTTGCCCTGCAGGCCGATCAGGTCTGTACGCACACTTGCGTAATTGGCGAGCTTGCGTGTGGCAATCTTGGAAATCGTCAGGAAGTGTTGGAGCTGTTGCAAGCGTTGCCTCGGTTGCCTGCCGCTACTGATGACGAATTACTGTTCTTCATCGAAAAGCACCAGCTCATGGGACGCGGTATTGGCTACATAGACGCTCACCTGCTTGCCGCTACGGCCATTAACGCAGCGCGCCTGTGGACCCGAGACAAACGTCTCAAGGTCATCGCCGAAGAAATGAATTTAGCTCACCTGCCGGAAACTCATTAACTCAGATAATCCATTGGGCCGGAAATAGATAATTCGAATAGGTAAACCCCCGGCTTAGCCGGGGGACTCCGTTAGGTTTGACCGTTCCAGCGGTCAAAGTAGCAACGTCAAGATTTAGCGGTATCATTCGTCCCCCTCGCTTCGCTCTCCCCCATGCAGGGGGAGGGTTAGGGTGGGGGTAGAAATCAAGCATGTATGTTGTCCGCAGTTTGTACCCCCATCCCAACCTTCCCCCTGACAGGGGAAGGAGTAAAAAGTCAGCCGCCTGTAGGCGGCTCACGGTTTTATTAGCGCCTTTGAGGCGCTCACCCAATTATTAGGATGAAGTATTCATGATTCTAATCACCGGCGGCACCGGCTACATCGGTTCGCATACAGTTGTCGAACTGATGCAGGCGGGGTACGAGGTTCTGATCGTCGATAATTGCTGCAACAGCAAGGCGACGGTGCTTGATCGCATTGAACGTATCGTCGGGCATCGGCCTGGCTTTGTGGAGGCTGATGTCCGTGACCGGGAAGCGATGCGCGCGCTGTTTGCCGAACATCGCTTCGAAGCGGTGGTCCATTTTGCCGGCCTGAAAGCGGTGGGCGAGTCCGTGACTCAACCGTTGCGATATTACGATAACAATATCCACGGAAGCCTGGTGCTGTTTGAGGCGATGGCTGCGGCCGGGGTGAAGACGCTGGTTTTTTCCTCTTCCGCTACCGTTTACGGCGATCCGCACACGGTGCCGATCCGTGAGGATTTTCCACTTTCGGCGACAAATCCATATGGACGTTCCAAGCTGATGATAGAGCAGATGCTGGGCGATGTTGCGTGTTCGGACGCTGCGTGGCGCATTGCAATACTGCGTTATTTCAATCCGGTGGGCGCGCATGAATCCGGTTTGATCGGAGAGGACCCCCATGGAATTCCGAATAATCTGATGCCGTATATTGCCAGGGTGGCTGCGGGCGATCTCGATGAACTATCGGTTTTCGGCAATGATTATCCGACTCATGACGGAACGGGGGTGCGTGATTATATCCATGTGGTGGACCTGGCGCGGGGGCATCTGGCGGCGCTGAAGGCGTTGAAGGCAGGGGATGGGGTGCTTACGGTCAACCTGGGAACAGGGCAGGGTTACAGCGTGCTGGATGTGGTTCGGGCATTTGAGGCGGCGTGCGGGCGGAAGGTGCCATACCGGATAGCCGGTCGCCGTCCCGGCGACATTGCCGCGTGCTATGCCGATCCGTCGCTCGCAAAAACGCTGCTGGGCTGGCAGGCGCAATACGGGATTGACGAAATGTGCCGCGATGCATGGCGGTGGCAGTCGATGTCCCGCGTTACCCGTTGAAGTGCCGGTTCTTTCCACCCATGGGATTGAGGGTGTTCATGGCAGGTGACAGCCGTATTTTTCGTCTCACCTGCCTGGCGGCTGCTTTGTCTATCGTCATCGGCTTGTTCTGGGTGGGCTCGAAGCCGATTGCGGTGGGGTTGTTCTCAGGACATCTGGACAAGGTCGCGCACTTCGCCACTTTCGCCCTGATTGCGGCTTTGCTGTGGTTGTACTTTCAACGTAGCCACCCCCTGCTGGTTATTGCGATTGTGAGTGCAGTCGGCGCGGCGGATGAGTTGCACCAGCATTTCCTGCCGGGGCGATCTGCCAGCGTAGCTGATATGGCCGTAGACATATTTGCGGCAGCGGTGGCTGTCTTAATACTGAAACATGCGCGACGGCATAATGAATGATATGATCGTATCGAAGAAGATGAAAACAGGGATTCTGATGTTTGATTCTGATGTTTGATTCTGGGCATGATGGGGTAACTTGTCAGAACCGCTCTTCGGGCAGGCAGACACGGCGAGACAGGACAAACATCGATGGAATATTTCATGATCCCGGCAAAATAAAATGAACAATTTGATACTTGCTAGCGCACACCAGAAAAGACTTGCCTCCTGGGGGCGTGGCTTGAACGGTTTTGTCAGCACAGCCCTGATGGTCGACAAATTGGACGCGCTCAGGGATGAAGTTGCGCAGATCAAACCGGAAGTTCTCCTGCTTGACCTTGAACTGCTTGAGTTGAACGGACGCAACAGCGTCGCTCTGTTGAGAAAATTATGCGCCGAAACCAGAACCATCATTATGGGCGATGCCATTTCCGAGAGCCTGGAATGGGAATTGTTGAAGGCGGGTGTGCGGGGCTGTTGCAGAAATGAAATAGAGGCGAATTTTCTCAAGCAGGTTGTTGATGCCGTTCAATTGGGTGAATTGTGGATACGGCGATCCCTTACTTGCCGGCTGATAGACGAATTAGGCAAAACAACATCAAAGAATAAAGCCTATCGGGCCACCCTCGGCCTGCTTAACAGCCTTACTCAGCGCGAATATGACATTGCCGTGCGCGTGGGGAACGGGGAGAACAACAAGCAGATTGCTCATGTGTGTTCAATTACAGAGCGCACGGTGAAAGCTCACCTGACAGAAATCTTTCTGAAGCTGGGCGTCACTGACCGGCTTAATCTGGCGCTGGTCATTTCAGCAGATAGCAGAAATGGCTTGTCAAAATCGAACAGCCCATCAGGTAACAGCCCTGGCCAACTCAAACCGTTAGGCGGATCCCGCGTCGATGACAGCCACTCGTAAATTATCCGGAAACAGTGTGATCCGCCAGTTTCAGGCGTTGCTTGATCACGGGCCGATGTGCCTTGTTCCCGGCGGATTGAACGGTTCTTTTATCCCAGATAACCCATTAGGCCACGAACCCACTGTAGGAGCGAGCTTGCTCGCGAAAAACTTCGCCAGCAAGCTGGCTCCTACGATAGGGAAAGCCTCTAATGGACAATCCGGGTTTATCAATCATGTATCTGTCTTGCCAGTATATTTGGCCAGTATATTTTGCCGGCATTTTTTGGGCGCGCATGTACCAAAGTACAATGGCGTTTGTTGCAGAACTTAATAGAATGACGCAGTTGCCTGTCCTCATGGGCGGGATGTTAATTCGAATAACCGGCAGGGATAGCATCTACGGGAAAAGTGGATGAAAAATCAGATGCAACCAGTTACTGTAGCAATTGCAGACACCGATCGTGGTCGGCGTGCTGGATACGAACGCCTTCTGCAAGGTGAGTCGGGCATCAAGTTGTTTACGAATGGTGCGTCAGGTAAAGAAGCCGGTGACGAGAAGCTTTTGTCCGGGTACCCGAATGACCGTGCGTTTGTGAATCGCCGGCTCAAACCGCGCACGAATGTTACGGCAAATGAAGATGAAGTAGCCAGAATCAAACGGCTCAAACCTCTTGTTCTGCTGGTTAACCTGAATCTGTGTACCGATGAGGATTACACCTTGCTGCTGTCTCTGCGCCACGAATGCCCTGAGGCGCTTATGGTTTTCCTGGCCGATAACTCGGTTCATGAAGATACAATTCTTAAAGTTCTGGAGATCGGCGCACGCGGCTATTTGAAGTATGAAACTGTTCAGTTCCATCTTTCAGGGGCCATACAGGCAGTTGGCCGCGGTGAGGCCTGGGTGCCGCGCAAGATGCTGGGCAACATCATGGATCATATGTTGAGTCAGCAGGCAAACGCGTAATCAGGTCAGTAAGTCGCTCTATGCCATTCAATTGGCACTGGCAGACCTTGGACGATCCCTCGAGTAACAGATACATAGCGACAGAAATACTGCCGCATAAACAACCGTTCGCCCTGAGCCAAGTAATTCTATTTCTCCTTCAAACGGGAAATAATCCGTAGGGCGGGTCACACCCGCCGCTGAACAGCTGTAATGGCGGGTACGAAAAACTTTTGTCCCGGCACCGGTGTGACCCGCCCTACGATATTGCTCTATTGATCGAGAATTGGAATTAATCATCGCTTCCCTTATATTAATTCATAAATGAAAATCTCCGGCTCTGCCGGGTGGCAAGGTGTTTATGTTCGACAAAGATGTACTCAAGCTGGACCCATCCAAGGAAGTGGATCGCATCACCGGGATTCTGCGCGAGCAGGTTCTCGGCCAGTTGCGCCGCCGCGGCGCCGTAGTGGGCATATCGGGCGGCATAGACAGCTCGGTCGTGACCGCGTTATGTGTGCGCGCATTCGGCAAGGAGAAAGTTCTGGGACTCTTCATGCCCGAGCACCATTCCTCTGACGATGCGCTCATGCTGGGACGGATGCTCACCGGGCACTTTGGAGTCGAGGCTATCGTCGAGGACATTGCGCCGGCCCTCGAGGGGCTCGGTTGCTACCGCCGCCAGGAAGAGGCCATCCGCATGATCGTTCCCGAGTACGGCGATGGCTGGAAGTGCAAGCTCGTGCTGCCATCCATCCTCGAGAGCGACCGCATGAACATCACGCGGCTCACCGTGCAGAGCCCCACAGGTGAAGTGTCCACTGTGCGGCTTCCGCTCAACGCCTACCTGCAGATCGTCGCTGCGACAAACTACAAGCAGCGTGTGCGCAAGATGACGGAGTACTACCATGCGGATCGCCTGAACTATGCCGTATCGGGTACGCCAAACCGCCTAGAATACGATCAGGGTTTCTTCGTCAAGCAGGGCGACGGCAGCGCCGACTTCAAGCCCATTGCGCATCTTTACAAAACCCAGGTCTATCAGATCGCGGAATATCTGGGCGTGCCGGAAGAAATCCGCCGCCGCCCGCCCACCACCGATACTTTTTCCATGCCGCAGACGCAGGAGGAGTTTTATTTCGCGCTGCCTTACGACCGCATGGATCTTTGCCTCTACGCGGCAAATCATGGTGTTTCTGCCGGGGAGGTTGCGCCTGTGGTCGGCCTTACGCCGGACCAGGTTGAGCGGGTCTTCAAGGACATCGAAGCCAAACGGCGCGCCACCCGGTATCTCCATATGCGGCCACTGCTTATCGATCCAGTCACGGAAGTCTGACGGCCTATGTGCGGAATCGCCGGGATTGTCGGGCTCAGCGCCAATGCAGCCTCGCCGAGCCGTGAAGCGCTGGTGCGCATGGCCGGCGCGCTCTATCACCGCGGCCCGGACGAGTTTGGCGTGTATCGCGACGACAAGGCAGGTCTCGCACACGCGCGCTTGTCCATCATCGATCTCGCAACCGGACAGCAGCCGATGGCGGACGAGGGCGATGCGACCTGGATCGTATTCAACGGCGAGATATTCAATTATGTCGAGTTGCGCGAAGAACTGGTCGCGCTCGGCCATCGTTTCCGCACCCGCAGCGACACCGAAGTTATCATTCATGCGTACCGTGCATGGGGAGATGCCGCCTTCGAACGATTCAACGGACAGTGGGCCGTAGCGCTGTGGGATTCCGTGGCGCGCCGCCTGGTGCTCTCACGCGACCGGGTGGGCATTTGCCCGCTTCATCTGTGCGAATACGCCGGCCATCTGTATTTTGCCAGTGAAGTCAAAGCCATCTTCGCGGCGAACGCAGATATACCGCGCGCCTTTGATCCGATCGGCATCGCCCAGACATTCACCTTCTGGACCATAGCTCCACCGCAGGGCGTTTTCCACGGCGTGACCGAACTCGAACCGGGGCATGTCCGCACTTATGAAAACGGAGCTGTCCATGATCGTGCCTATTGGACTCCGCGCTACCCGATGCACGGCGAAACGCATCACCGCTTTCATGGATCACTGGATGACGCAGTCAGCGAGGTGCGCAGGGCGATCGAGAACGCCACGTCACTGCGCATGCTGCGCGCCGATGTGCCGGTCGGGAGCTATCTTTCCGGCGGGCTGGACAGTTCGCTGGTCGCCGCGCTCGGACGCCGTTTTGCGGGAGACAGATTTCAAACGTTCTCACTGCGTTTCGATGACGCCGAATACGACGAAACGGAATACCAGCGCCTGATGGTGAACATGCTGGGCAGCGATCATCACGAGGTCGTTGTTTCGCGCAGCGACATCGCGAACGTGTTTCCCGACGTTATCTATCACACCGAGCGTCCGATCCTGAGAACTGCCCCGGCGCCGCTGTTCCTGCTGTCGAAGCTGGTTCGCGAACACGGGGTCAAGGTCGTGCTGACCGGCGAGGGCGCCGATGAAATGTTTGCCGGCTACGATATTTTCCGTGAAGGCAAGGTGCGCCGTTTCTGGGGACGCCAGCCGGCATCCGCATGGCGCCATCGGCTCCTCGAACGGCTGTATCCCTATCTTGCGCGTTCGCCGGTGTCGCAGCAGGCGATGGCGCGGCAGTTCTTCGGACGCAACATCGCCGCCCATCGCGCGCCGGGCTTTGCGCATGACACGCGCTGGCATACCACGGGCGCGCTCAAGCGGCTTTTGTCCAGGAACGTGCAGGCTGCTGCTTCAGACCGTGATGTAATCAAGGAATTTCTTGAAAATGTCCATATCGATTTTCCGCAATGGAGCCATCTTGCGCAGGATCAGCATATCGAAATCCGCACGCTGTTATCGGGCTACCTGCTTTCCTCGCAGGGCGACAGGATGCTTATGGCGCACTCGGTTGAAGGACGTTTTCCCTTCCTAGACAAGGATGTTATCGCGCTTGCGGATTCGCTTCCTGCCGCCTACAAGCTGCGCGTGCTGGACGAAAAGCATGTGGTGAAGCGCGCCGCGTCGGATGTCGTGCCGCGCGAAATACTCGCGCGGAAAAAACAGCCGTATCGCGCGCCGGATGCGCTTTCCTTCGTTGCCAAGGGCGCACCGGACTATATTGACGAGGTGCTGTCCGAGTCTGCGCTGAAAGATGCTGATGTTTTCGAGCCTCAGGCTGTAATACAATTATTGCGCAAGTGCCGCGCGCGCGGCAGTGAGGGGCAGTTCTCGAACACGGACAACATGGCGCTGGTGGGCGCCCTGTCAACCCAGCTTTTGCACCGGCAATTTATCGCCGGCCGCCCCGATGGGAGCCGCGCGATTGAGATTCGTACCGACATTGACAAGTCATCTAATTCTATTTCTCCTTCAAACGGGAAATAATCCGTAGGGCGGGTCACACCCGCCGCTGAACAGCTGTAATGGCGGGTACGAAAAACTTTTGTCCCGGCGCCGGTGTGACCCGCCCTACGATATTGCTCTATTGATCGAGAAATGGAATAACACGGGAAGAAGCCTTGTCGGCCGAGATGCAAATCAAGGGCTGGAGCCGCAAAAAGAAAGAGGCCATGATGCGCGGCGATTGGAAGGAAGTTTCTCGCCTGGCGAAAAGTAAATCCGCCCATCCTTCGACAGGCTCAGGACGAACGGATTTACTTCTTCTACAGGAGGCTGAGAATTGATTACCCTCCGCATTCCACATTGAGCCAGAGTTATATTACACAGCAGTCAGAAAGTATGCCTGCAAAAATGATGCTGAAACCCGCATGAAACCGAGATCGAGTGTTTCCATAAATACTGACGGGTGAGTAATGGATAATTTTGGAACAAATTAAAAGAGGTACTGAGATGCAAATAACACACGGTCCCGTGCCGCTCCTGCACGATTACCTTCTCCAGGCTGCCCGCGAACTCCCGGACAAGGTTGCGCTGGTCTGCATGCAGCAGCGGGTCACCTATGGCGAACTCGACGCCCGTTCGAACGCTCTTGCGCACAGCCTGGCCGCAGCCGGTGTCGAACGCGGCGACAGGGTGGTGGTCTTCGCCGATAACACCGTCGAGACGGTGATTTCATTTTGGGCGGCGCTCAAGGCCAACGCCGTCGCGTGCATCGTCAATCCGCTGACCAAAAGCGACAAGCTCAGTTATCTCCTCGACGACTGCCGCCCGGCGGCGCTCATCACGGACATGCATATTCATTCCGTATTTGCGGAGCCCGCGCGGGCATGTTCCCACCTGCGATGCGTGATCATTTCCGGCATCATTGATGACGCAAAGCCCGCAGGACTTCCCAATGCCCGGCGCTGGGATGACGCCATCGCCGGCGGCGACCGCGCGAGTCCGCCTGTCCGGACATGCATTGATAACGATCTCGCCGCGATCATCTACACATCGGGGTCCACCGGCGACCCCAAGGGCGTGATGCTCACGCATCGCAACATGCTCACCGCGTGCACGTCAATCGCTTCGTACCTCGAATTGCAGGAAGACGAGGTGATCCTCGGCGTGCTGCCGCTGGCATTCGATTACGGTCTTTACCAGATGCTCATGGCGTTCCGATCCGGCGCGCGCCTGGTGCTCGAGCGCTCCTTCACCTTCCCGGCGCAGATACTCAACCTGATGGTAGCCGAGGGAGTGACCGGCTTCCCGGGCGTGCCGACCATCTTTTCGATCCTCGCGGAACTCAAGTCCCTCAAGGATTACGATCTGTCGAAGATCCGCTATGTGACCAACACCGCTGCGGCACTTCCGGAAAAGCATATCCTGATGCTCAGGGATATTTTTCCGGCGGCGCGCATCTATTCGATGTACGGCCTCACCGAATGCAAACGCTGCACCTATCTTCCGCCCAAGGACATAGCCCGGAAGCCTTCAAGCGTCGGCATCGCGATTCCGAACACCGAGATGTGGATCGTGGATGAGGACGGCAACAAGGTCGCTCCCGGCACCGTCGGCCAACTCGTCATTCGCGGCGCCACCGTGATGAAGGGCTATTGGGAGAAGCCCGAATCCACTGCCAGAAAGCTCAAGCCCGGCCCGCTCCCCGGTGAACAGGTGCTGTACACCGGCGATTACTGCAGGATGGATGAGGAGGGATATCTCTACTTCGTCGGGCGCATGGATGACATAATCAAGTCGCGCGGGGAGAAAGTTGCGCCCAAGGAGGTGGAGAACATGCTGATGAACATTCCGGGTGTGAAGGAGGCTGCGGTTATCGGCGTGCCGGACGAGATCCTTGGACAGGCAGTCAAGGCTTTCGTCGTCCTCGAGGAGGGGATCACGATGACCGAAAAACAGCTCCAGAAGGAATGCCAGAGCAGGCTCGAAAACTTCATGGTTCCGAAATATATCGTCGCGGTGCAAAGCTTGCCCAAGACAGATACCGGCAAAATCAAGAAGACGGGGCTGACATGAATATTCTGCTCGATGAAATAATTACCGTCCTCCAGCGTGGCGGCATTACCGATGCAACCGCCGAGGCAACCCGGATTTTGCAAGCTGCGCAAACATCAACACCGGCTGATCATGCACGTGCGGCGCGCGCCATGGCCGAGCGTCGTTCCGCAGGTGCGCCGCTTGCCTATGTGATAGGCCATGCAAGGTTCATGGGCGTCGAGCTCATTGTCGCCGAGGGCGCCCTCGCGCCCCGTGAGGAGACCGAACTCCTCGGCAACACGGCGCTGGCCGCGATTCGTTCCTCCGGCTCCGCCGCGCCACGTGTCATTGACATGTGCTGCGGGTCAGGAAACCTCGCCTGCGCCATCGCGCACCACCTGCCAGCCGCTCGCGTGTGGGCGAGCGACCTTACCGATGGCTGCATTGCAGTCACGCGCCGCAACGTCGAGCATGTGGGTGTATCCAACCGCGTTGTCGTCGCTCAGGGCGATCTTTTCGGCGGGCTTGCCGGGTTAGGCATCGAGGGTGCTATTGATGCAGTCGTCTGCAACCCTCCCTACATTTCCCAGGGCAAGCTCGCGACCGACCGCGCCGAGTTGCTCGATCATGAGCCGCGTGAAGCATTTGACGGCGGACCTTACGGGCTCAGCATCCAGCAGCGCGTCGTCAAGGAGGCGCTGCCGTTCCTGCGACCCGGCGGCATTCTCCTTTTTGAAATCGGCCTCGGGCAGGATCGCCAGGTCAAAATGCTCTTCGACCGTGCGAAGGTTTACGAAGACATCCAACTCGCCGCAAACGCCGCAGGCGAAGTACGCGTTGTGTCGGGGCGCAAGCGCGCGGATATGTAGGAGGTGGTTTTGTTCCCTGCTGACCTTGCCACAGTGCGCGATTACCATACCGCCACTCCGAAGCTCAATGAACATGTGTTGGTGACGGGAGGAAGGGATGCACTGTGTGTTCTTGCCAGCGCCGAGCTCTATTGGTAAGGGATTGTCTTAAATCCCGGATCGTCCATTAGAGGCCTTCCCTATCGCAGGAGCCAGCTTGCTGGCGAAGTTTTACGCGAACAAGCTCGCTCCTGCAGTGGGTTCGTTGTCTAATGGTCGCGGTTATTTGGGCACGGTAAATTTGTTCTCTGAAATTTATGATGAAAATCAATTATGGTAGGGTGGGCACGCTTTTGTGCCCACGCGGATACCAAACCGCGTGGGCAGACGATAAACCTGTCTGCCC
>MEWP01000118.1 GCA_001775395.1 candidate division Zixibacteria bacterium RBG_16_53_22
GTGCCCAAAACCTGGTATATAACATCGGATGCGATCCTGACTTTCGCCAACCTCAACAACTTCGAGGAGGTCATAGAGCAGAAATATAAGGAGATTTACCAGGTCAGGATCGAGTACCCCAATATAGTGCAGACCTTCAAGAACGCCACCTTTCCGCCGGAAATTATCCAGGGGCTTTCCATGGCGTTGGATGATTTCAAGGACAGTCCCCTTATCGTGCGCAGCTCCAGCCTTCTCGAGGATCGAATGGGCTCGGCTTTTTCGGGCAAGTACAAGAGCCTATTTCTGGCCAACCAGGGCAGCAAGGCGGAGAGGCTTGATGCTCTCCTCGACGCCGTGGCGGAGGTTTACGCCTCGGTGTTTGGGCCGGACCCGATCGAATATCGGGCCGAACGCAACCTGCTTGATTTCCATGAGGAGATGGGAATCATGATCCAGGAGGTGGTCGGCACCCGGGTCGGCAAATATTACCTGCCGGCCTACGCCGGAGTGGCGTTCAGCAAAAACGAATTCCGCTGGTCGCCCCGAATCAAGCGCGAGGATGGCCTGGTTCGCCTGGTGCCGGGGCTCGGAACCAGAGCGGTCGACCGCCTCAGCGATGATTACCCGGTGCTGGTATCGCCGGGCCAGCCGGGACTGCGGGTCAATATTACGCCGGAAGAGGTCAGCCGGTATAGCCCGCACAAGATAGATGTCATCAATCTCGACACCAATTCTTTCGAGACGACTAATGTAATGGAATTGCTGGGCGAATTGGGAACGGATTATCCGGTTTTCAACCAGGTATTTTCGGTAGTCAAAGATCACCATATCCAGAGCGCGGGCGGCTTAAATTTAGATTTTAGTCCCAAGGATCTGGTGGTAACTTTCGACGGCCTGTTCACTAATACGCCGTTTCTAACACGCATGCAGATGATTCTGAAAACGCTCGAGGATAAGCTCGGGACACCGGTAGATATCGAATTTGCCTCCGATGGACGTGATTTCTACCTGCTTCAGTGCCGGCCACAAAGCCAAACCGACGAGAACAAGGCGGTGCCGATCCCCAGAGATATAGCGCATGAGCGGATGATCTTCTCGGCCAACAGATTCGTGTCAAACGGAAGGGTGCCCGACATTACCCATATCGTCTATGTCGATCCTCAGCGCTACAGCGAGCTTCAGGACCGGGCCACCATGTTTGCCATCGGCCGAGCGGTCAGCAAATTGAACAAGCTTCTCCCCAAGCGACAATTCATTCTGATGGGCCCGGGACGGTGGGGCAGCCGCGGCGACATCAAGTTAGGTGTCAGCGTCACCTACTCCGATATCAACAATACCGCGGTGCTTATCGAGATCGCGCGCAAGAGCGGCAATTATGTGCCCGACCTCTCGTTCGGAACGCACTTTTTCCAGGACCTGGTCGAGGCCAACATCAGGTACCTGCCGCTTTACCCTGATGATCCCGGGGTCGTCTTCAATGAGGATTTTTTGAAACATTCGCCCAATCTGCTGCCCGAGATACTTAGCGAATTCACATATCTTTGCGACACCATTCATTTGATAGATGTCCCGGCCGTGACCGATGGGCGCGTGCTGCAGATATTGATGAATGCCGATTTGAGCGAGGCGGTCGGAATATTGACCCAGCCGAAATCGTCGGGTGAGATGGCGGAGACGAGGCGCAGAGGCGGCGCCGAGATGCCATCCGACAGCTACTGGCCATGGCGGCTCAGGATGGCGGAGCATATTGCTTCGCAGCTCGATCCCGACAGATTCGGCGTCAAGGGTTTCTATCTTTTCGGAAGCACCAAGACCGGGACAGCCGGACCGGGAAGCGATATCGACGTGCTGGTGCATTTTGTCGGGACACCGGAACAGGAAAAAATGCTGGTCGCCTGGCTGGAGGCCTGGAGCCTCAGCCTCGATCAGGTTAATTTCCTGCAAACTGGATACCGTTCGGGCGGGCTGCTCGATTTCCATATCATAACCGATGATGATATCGAGCGAAAAACAAGCTGGGCGGTCAAGATAGGCGCGATTACAGATCCGGCGCGGCCACTGGCGATGAAGAGGAAAACTCAGTCATAGCAGTTCCCTGACAGCGCCATCGGGACTTTCGAGATCGAACTTGATGATGGCCAGCTCAGGGCCGTCATGCGCGGCCGTAAAGCATGGCGTTCTGCCGATTCGATCTTGCCAGGAGCCGGTGATTGCGGCCGATTCGTGGATATGTCCGTGAAGGGTCAAGTGCGGTTGTCTTTCCTCTATCAACTTTTTAACCGCGATACTCCCAACATGCTTATCGAGCGGAACAAAGTCGATGAATTTGCCATCGGACGCTATCCGATCGAGGTTGGTCTCGTGGGGCGGCGCGTGGAATAAGAAAACCGCCCGGCTCAGGTCGCGGTCCTCGGTGAGATTTTCCAGATCCTCTTTGATGGTGGCAAATTTCGCCTCGTAGTCCAAAACCTCGACCGTGCGGAATCCCTCCTCCGGTGAGATGGCCCCGGGGCTGACATATCTCGAAACATCATACCTTTCCCAGTCTTTGAGCATGAAGGGTGTCGGAGGCACATAGCAATAGCCGTAAATGTCGAATCCTGCGCAATGGGTCATCTTACTATTGATATAATTCCACAGCCCGCGCTTCTCGCCCTCCACGATACAATCTTCGTCCACCTTGCCGTCATCATTCCCGAGGATAATAAGCACTTGCGGATATTTGTCCTTGAGGAGTATTCGGAGCTTGATAAACTGCGGCATCAGAAAGCCCCTTATGAAACTATCGCAGGATGTGTTTCCGGCGTATGACAGCGGATGGGGCAAGATATCACCGCCTATAAATACGATGGTTGGGGGGTCCTTATAGATCTCGGCAATAAGTCTGTGATAGCGGTCAAGCTGCCCGTGAATATCCGATACGAAAAAGCAGGATATCATAGCGAAAACAGGGGCCTACCACCAGACCTGTTTGCCGTCTTCAATCGTAAATATCCGCTCATCACGATTAGAACCCTCGGCGACCAGCCAGTAGAGTCGGCCTGACGGCACGGAAGCGAAATTCAGAGGCTGGCCGGAGGCCTGCAATTTGCCAAGCGACCGCCAGCAGTTATCCCAAAAAAACAGTTCATATTCCTTCCCGGGCTCGAAGAAAACTGTATCGATGCCATCGGTAGAAACCTGCTGGACTTTCGCGGTTGTGGAAATCAGGCTTAATTCAATCTTGGGAGCCGATGAAGATTCCAGCGTTATTGTCGCCCCGGTATCATCGAGGATAAACGGCGGGCCGGCGGGGTCGAGGCTATCCTCGTTGACATAATATGCCGGAAGATATGCGATATCCGTTCCCATTCTCGCAAACGTAACATCACCGTTTTCCACCCGTCCCCAATGTATCGGCTTCCACTGGCCATCGTTGAAGACACAAATATATGCGATATCGACCGAATCGGGCGGCGCCTTTTCGAGGTCAACTGCTGCATCGACTGTCTTGACGTAATCGCTGGTAACATCGATATAGCTTTTCCCCGCCAGCCAGCCGGGGACCTTTTCCTGCTTGCGGGGCTGGAAGATAAGGTTGTCGGGTTGCTTGGAATACATCTTGCGATAGACCTTGGCCAGCTTATTCCAGAGGGTATATTCGCCGGGATTGGCCTCGGCGCCCATGAATGGAATGACCCTGCCATCGGCGGTGACGATGGCGTTCCAGGCGTGGTTGTTGCCGGAATTGGCCCAGTACGGTGTATAGTCGCTGGTGACCGCCAGGCCGCTGGCCCGCATGGCGTAGATCGTGATATTGGTCATGTCCTCGCATCGCCCCAGGCGATTGGCAAGCATTTCAGATAGCCCCTGGTCGGTGGGATGGTAGTAGTAGCGGGGATCGAAAGTGAAATAGGTCATGACATCCTTGTTGATTATCCTGGCGGCCTCGATCGGATCGGCCGGATCGGCCATCAGGGATTCTATCCCGGCGTATTTATCCCAGAAATATTGCCGCCAATTCTCAAGTGGTTCGTTGCTTCCCCGATACGGCAATATATATTCGCAAAATTCCCCGAACGAAAAATCGCCGGCCCAGGGTTTTTCTCGCCAGCCCCTGAAAGCGTATTCTATTTGATCTATCAAAAATTCGGCTTTGACATTCTCGATGTCCTCGCGGAGCTCCTTCTTCTTGAAATCCAGAGTGGGATGCTCCTTCTCGATGACCTCCCAGGCTTTGAGAAGAGAATCATAGTTGGGGTAGTCGGCGCTGTCGAATGCGAATTCGGCCCCGGCGCTATCGACCAGGCTGTATGTCACATAGCAATGGCCCTCCATGTTGGATATGAGGAAATTGGCGGCCTGATATTCGAGCGTATCGCCGAGCCGGGCGTAATGAAGCAAGACCTTTTCCAATTCGGGACGATTGGGGCCGGCTTTTTCCAGGATTGGTATGATATCCGGTTGAAAAAACAGCTCATCGGCGAATGATGCGGCGCACATAATCAAGAACAAGAGAACGATCTTGAGGATTTTAGAGAACATGAGTCTCCCCTGTTAATTAATTTGACGATGGCCAAAAGCTATGCCATCGGGCGGTATTTGACAAGGGAATAAGTAATCGAATTCGAGATTCGATTATTTAAACCTTTTGAGCTCATCGATTTTGAAATCCCATTCCGGCGTATGGAGGAATTTGGTATGCGGCAAACGGTACCATGGGCTTATTGCCGAATCATTGGGATTTTTCAATATATGGATGTCCTGGGCGGGCATATAACTTTGGGCCAGGATGAAAATCGCTTGCCCGGTTATTGTGTCGCGGGCAAGATCCGTTACGATTACCGCGTGGCCGGGGTTGCTCGTCCCGGGCTTTCCTCCCCTGATGAAAACATCGCTAATACTGATATCCGCGGCATTGTCGACCTTTTCAAGCTCCCGGCTCAATGATAACGTACCCGCATATGTGAAAACGCAATCAAGATATCTTCGGAAATTAGCATAAGAGGAATCCACAGACTCCGATCGTATCCATTTTGATTTATTGCCGTCAATTACCGGCCTGTAACCCAGAAGCCAATTGCTAAAGGACGCGCTATCGCCGTTGGTGAAATTGAAGCTGATCAGGTCAAAATGATGCTTCGAATAGAAGTATTCGGCGCGCAACCGAATGACCGCGTCGGCGCATTGCTGCAGATTTTCCCTGCCCACATCGATATCTAAGACAGCGAAATGCGCGCCCTGATTCACCTTCTGTTCGCCATCATAGAGCATTACAGGGGGCCTGTCGTCTTTCAGCGGCAGGTGGCGCAGCCAGTCCGCAAACGAATCTGAGTCGGCCGGTACGCGGGCAAAACCGGATGGCACAGCGATGCGGCTGCAAATTGCCCGGGATAAATCCGCATCGGGCTTCCAGGAGTAAGATCCGGTTTGAGCATTTGCGATTCGAAAAGCCAAGATCAAGAAAAATACAACCGCCTGTTTCAGATTAAATGTGGTAAATGGCCGCATATAGCAAATATAGCGAGAACAGAACGAATCTTCCACATGAATGTTGAGGCGCCGTTTTCCAATTGTCGGTCAGCGAATATGCTACCGATTCAACGGCAGTTTTGTTTTGATTTCTGGGGCCATTGCGTCATTTCTTTCTGATTAACGTGATTACAAGCCCGCCCCATATCAGTGCTTGATAACATGGGGGTTGGATGCTAACATTTGAATAAATCGCCTCTGCAAGTAAAATAGGAGAAATTATGAACAGCCTGGGGAAAGCGGATACCGAAATTAAGTATTCCGCCGTTATCGTGCTGTCGGCAATTGCGACATTTATTTTCTACTGGCTTACCTGCTTCAGGACATTCACCTGGTGGGACAGCTCGGAATATTCGATTGCGGCATTGACACTGGGCATCCCGCACCCGCCGGGTTCGCTTCTGACTGTGATGGCCGGTTGGATCGCTGCCAAGCTCCCTCTGGGTGTGGACAAGTTCTTCGCCTTGAATTTATTGGCGTGCCTGATGGCGTCTTTCACGCTTTATTTCGTGGGCCGGGTTTCGCTTGGCCTATTTTATCAAACCGCCGAAAATGACTCCTTTAGAATCAAGGGCGTTCCTCATGGGCCGGCAATCGCTACTTCACTGGCGATGCTTTTCTTCGGCCTCTCGGCCACCATGTGGCATTACGCTATCAGATTCACCCCTTATATGACAACGGCCCTGCTTACGATCTTGATATTGACGGCGGCTCTGGCCTGGCAGAAGCGAATGAACGACCCCGATTCTCACATTTGGCTGGCTCTGGTCACGCTCCTGTTTGGTCTTGATTTCAGCGTGCATCGCACCAACTTGCTCATGCTGCCGGGCTTTCTGGCCTGGATCGCCGTTATCAAGCCCAGGACATTTCTTTCGATCAAACACTGGATTTTCGGTATCGCCGGACTGGCGATCGGATTGTCGGTGCAATTTCTTCTTATCCCCATGGCCGCCGGCAAACCGTTCATCAATTTCAACGATCCCAGCAGCCTTTCGAGCTTTTGGGATTATATCACCCTGAAACAATATGGCGGCGGATGGCTGATCAATATGTTTCCGCGCAAGGCCCCATTTCTCAATACACAGGTGGCCGATTATATAAAAGTGTTCGGCGATAATTTTGCCAGGGGCCCCTGGCCTGTTATCAGATTTCTTCCATTTGTTCTGGGATTGGCGGGAGTGATTTTGCTGTTCAAGCGAAACCGGAAAATAGCGCTTGGCCTGGCGGTCATGTTCTTATTCTCGAGCCTCGGCGCAATCTCATATTTCAATTTGCCGGAGAATTTCTTCAGGTCGATCGACAGGCATTACATGCCGTCATTTGTGATATTCGGTATCTTCATTGCATATGGCGCGGCCTCCCTGATGCTTGCTGTCCTCGAAGTGCAGGGGCGATCGCGTTTGGCTATCGTGGCACTGGCCGCTATCCTCCTGACTTTGATGCCGATTCAGGCGGCTGTAAGAAACTACCGGCTGGTCGACGGCTCCAGATCGTATTTCGCATACGATACGGCGAAAAACTACCTGTCGAATCTTCCAAAGGATGCCGTCTTTCTTTCGCAGGCGGATATCGATACATATCCATTGTGGTGTCTTCAGATAGCGGAGAATTTTAGAAATGATGTTGCCGTCTGCAATATCAGCCTGATGAACACCCCGTGGTTCGTAGAGCAAGTGATACAAAGGGACGACAGATTTCCTGTTAGGATGGATCGCTCCGAGCTGTCGGCGTTATCGATCATCCCCTGGCACGACTCGACAATAACAATCCCGGTAAATGTTCGCGCGGAGGATTATGGCTTCGCAGATAGCACTTTAATGCCGGATTCCATTTCGTTTTTGGTAAGGCCGACGCTTTCCGGGCAATATATATTCGTGCATGACCAGATGGCCCTGAGAATAATCGCCGCCAACAACTGGCAGCGGCCGATCTGTATCTCGACCCTGATTCCGGAATCCACGTTGAACTGGCTTGCTCCGTCGCTGCGTCTTGAGGGCATGTTTCGGCGCCTCGTGCCGGCCAGGGCGGCCATATCGGATGCGGAATTCTTAAAGCATAACCTGCTCGAAAATATTAATTATCGGGGATTTGCCGATCCCTCGATTCCCAAAGAAGCACCTACCAAATGGGTGGCGTGGAATCTATGCGGCGCTTTTCTGGCATTATCGGCGATGGAATCCAGCATGGGCGATACCACAGGTTGCAGGAACGCCATAGATCAAATGAATATGATGATCGCACCGATTAATCTCTCGCCGCCAGAGGGGCTTGCAACGGCTATCGCCAATGCCTGTAAATAACCACTGCCCGGAAAAATCTTCGATTCAGTTCGGCACGCCTTACATGAACCACTTCTTCGAGCTGTGAATCAGGTCGCCGTATTCTTTCATAAGCGCCATCTCCTCGAGCGACAATGGGCCGCTTCGGAGCGCGTCCAGGTTTTCCTTGAGCTGCTTCAAATTCGATGGCGCCATCATGCAAACATCAACATTGGGATTGGATAAAACGAACCGGTAACATTGGCCGGGGGTGGGAATCGGCTTTTCCCGGGGCCAACCTTTATGCCTTCTTATCAAATACCTCCAGCGCGTGGCCGTATAGCTGACCAGTCCGGGGTCATGTTTTCCCAGGAAAGGGAATATCTCTTCCTCGGCCCCGCGGTGGGCGGCGTTATAGCGGATCATCAGGAGATCAAGAGCCCCCTTGTCCGCGAGCCGCCCGGCAAACTTGCGGTCGTGAGTCGATATGCCAACCGCCCTGATTTTCCCCTCCTCCTTAAACCGATAAAGCTCCTCCCGGATCGATTCCGGGAATTGCTTTTCTTTCATTACGCCCAGGAAAAGGAAAACGTCGATATAATCAGTGCCAAGTTGCCTCAGCCTTTTCTCCATTGTCCGCCGCAGGTTGGGATGCCCATAAAGAAGGTTGTAGGCGCCTGTCGCAACCACGAAGCTGTCTCGCCTCGATTTGGCAAGCTCTTTGAGAGTCCCGGTCATGTGGGAGTCGAATCCGTAACAGAAGAAATAATTGACACCCTCATCGAGTGCCTTGAGAATTGTCTCCTTGCCGGGCCGATAGGTGGCCGAGAGGCCGAGACGAGTCACTTTGATTCCGGTCTTGCCCAGAACCCCTTGAACAAAATCACCTGTCATCCTGTACCTGCTTTCAAGGGCATCAGAAATATCATATTCGCCTCTAAATACTCCAATTTTGCCTGGTGTGCAACGACTTATTTATCGATTCCAATTCCTCGCAACATGTTGATGCATGCAGCCCAAAAAGCCCGAATGCTCTTAACAAGTTTCGATAGGCGGCAATACTGATGAAAATAAGCCGGGTGGATATCCCTATCGGACTTGAATTGCGGGGCAACTGCCAAGAGGTTCGCGGTCCGCGAAGATAATCGAATCTCAGCGGAGAGACTGGGATTTGAACCCAGGAGGCCCTTTTGGGGCCTACACGCTCTCCAGGCGTGCTCCTTAGACCAACTCGGACATCTCTCCGTAATCGCTCAAAAATCAAAAATACCCTTCGGTGATGCGGTTGTCAAGCCCCCTTCGCGGCAACGTGCCGGTCAAGTCGGCTGCGACTCAGATTAGCGATTGACTAAAATCGCCGCGAAAGATACTTTTGGCTCATGAATAATTTTAAGCGCCTCGTGGAAATCATAGATATCCTGCGCGGGCCTAACGGCTGCCCGTGGGATAAGAAGCAGGATCACAAATCGTTGAAGCCATATATCATCGAGGAAGCTTACGAGGTTATCGAGGCTATCGAGGCCGGCGACGATTCCAGGCTCTCCGAGGAGCTGGGCGACCTGCTGACACAAATCGTCATGCATGCCCAACTGGCCAGGGAGCGCGGCGCGTTCGATATCGACACCGTTGCGGAGAAAATCGCCGATAAGCTGGTCGAACGACACCCGCACGTATTCTCAAGCCGCGCCGATCTGACACCCGAGGAGGTCCTTCACAACTGGGAGCGCATCAAACTGGAGAAATCCAGGGATCCCGGCTACTCGGTTTTGCAGGGTGTTCCCCTGTCCCTGCCGGCCCTGCTCAAGGCCTTCAGGATTCAAGAGAAGGTCGGGCGATACGGATTCGATTGGAAAAATCCCGGCGATGTTATTGCCAAGGTCAAGGAGGAGATTGCCGAGTTCGAGGAGGCGTTGCAGACCGGCGAAAAACTCAAACAGGAGCATGAGCTTGGCGACCTGCTGTTTTCGCTGGTCAACCTCGGCCGTCACCTGGGAATGCAGCCGGAGGAGGCCCTCAACGGCACCATTCGACGATTCACGCGGCGGTTTCAATATATCGAGCAGAGACTTCGCGAAACTGGAAAGACATTGACCGATTCAAACCTCGAAGAGATGGATAAATACTGGGATGAGGCAAAAAGCATATTGCCATGACCCTTGCCGGAAAGAACAAAAACGGGTCCCGCTCATCGATCGCGGAACCCGCTGAGTCTTCGAATAACAGAAATTAGTTACCCCCCGTACTGGACATCCCATTCCCAGTAATAGTCACCGGATTCGAAACGAACATGGTAATGATCCAGGTAAAAGGTTGCTGTCACAGCCCAGTTGTTGCTGCCTGACCCCTGAGGAACCTGCCAATTAATCAGCATGGAGAAATTCAAGCTGCCTGATATGGGATGGGGATCAGCCTCGAACTCCAGATCGGAATGATTGAAAGTAATATCGATAAGGGCCGCGTCATAATCCTGGTCGTAATGCGAATTGGGATTCTGAAGGATCAAATCGGCCGACGAGCTGCCGTTGAAGACTACGAGCTCAGACTGGATACCGACGATATCCAGATTTTGCCAGAAATCACCAATCAGGCTGGAAGTGTCGCCAACCAAATCGCTGCTCAGCCTGGCGTGATATTCCAGGGCCTCGGTAGTGAGAGAATCGGGATACATCTGGTAACCATCCGGACCATGAAACCTTACAGAATCGGTGTATGTCAGATCATTGCCGAGGGTATCATCTTGGTGGAAATAGATGGCCCACCAGCCGCTCGATCCGTTGTATATGACGCTGGTTGAATCGCTGGCCACCTTAGGGGGGCTAATGAAATCATACTCCAGATAAGAGAAACCGTCCACGGCGGTTTCGGCAGACGTTTCGACAAACGTTTCGGCATAAATCTGCGCACTTTGGAACGCAGAATCGTTGTAATCCCCCTCGGTCTTGGCCGGATTGGTATTCTTATCCGAACAGGCAGAGAATAACGTCGCCGCGCCGAAAAGGACCAGGCTGAGAAATACAAAGGGCTTTTTCACTCCTCCTCCTTGCTGTAAGGTATCAGGCCATAAATATGGCTTTCCATTATTATAATCGGCCTGGCAACCCCGTTATTTTAGCGCCAGTCAAAATAAATTTATGACGAGCCTATTCGCTTTCTTCCGACTCCTCGGCCTCCTCCTCGTCCTCATAATCGTCGTCCGGGGTCTGATCATCATCCATTCCTGATTCGAGCTGGCGATCCTGCATTCCCATAACGCCGGTCCCATAACGATAGACCAACTGGCCGCCGATATGGCCTCCAAATGAGACAATCGCCGCCGCAATAACCGCGATTGCCAGTCCAATCCAGCCGGCACCGCCTGCCGGCCTCTTGCCGAATGCCAGCCTGACAATAGTCAGCAGGACTACAAGCCCGAGATACACGAATCCCAACAATTCATGCGTCTCGATCAGTTCCTCTGCGGCCTCCGAATGCCAGACCGTTTCCTCGGCGAATAACCCTGTGGCAACCGCGGCAATTGCCCCGGCCAAAGCAAAAAGGGTTAAGATTGTGCCAACTCGAAGATAATTCTCCCTTTTCGAAAGCAAACCTATCAGATCGGTCAGGATGACCGCAAAAATCAATGCGATCGGAAAATGGACCAAAAGCGGATGAACATTCGGCATAGTATTCTCTCCTTATCTCCCTACTTCGAAATCTCACGCCCACTCTGCCGGGCATCGCGCAAAATATATTCGTCCGTGACTCTCACTAAGTGGCCGTCGCGATAATCGAAAACCTCGAACGGCTCTCCCGTCAGCCGGATCTCCCTCAGGGCTTTCCCGATATCGATCGGCCCATAAACCGGGTCGTTCGACGCCACCACGTCATTTATGTACCCAAACCTGTAGATCATGGTCGGCCCGATTATGGCCCGGCCCGGCATATGGTCGAGCAGCACGAATTTGCAGTTGATCAGGTCCACGCCCGAGGACCTGATATCGGAGATCATCGAGGCTACCAGCATCTGATTCTTCCTGTATTCGAGCGAGGTCACCCAAATGGAAATGGCGGACAGGACCGCCAACGCCCCGGAGCCGACATAGAATAATCGCTTCAAAGATTGCCGTGCCTTGAAACGTTCGACGATCCGCCCCAGGAGGTTTGCCAGGATGACCGACAGACCTATAGAGGGTAAATAGATATTTCGCGATGTCACCTTATAATTTAACGGCAGAGCCGGCAACAGGGTCAGAAAAATGAAAAACGCGAAGAAGCTTACCAACCTGGGGGCTCTGAATATCAGGAAGATCGAATACGCCATCAGGCCCAGCATGCACGCGAAACTCAGGCTATCCCAAATATTATAGATTACGGGGCTCAGATGAGAAGACAGTTTCTGGAAATACGAATGATCAGGCGGCGGAAGGGCCATCCATTCAAAATAAGCGCCCAGTCGCGTAATGACGTGGGGCCCGAAATAGTAATAATCCTCGACTATCTGGGGCCGCACTATCAGGGTCGCTCGCAATGCAAAATAGACAGTCAGGCCGGCGGCGCCGACCATAGCGACCGGCATCAGTCGTTTCCAGAGATAATTCCTCTCGGCAAATATCAATGTAAAGACGGCAAATCCCAGGGGGGCGACCACGAAATCCTCGACAACAAACAGACCCAGGGTCGAGACCGCCGCATAAATGGCCAGCGACCGGGGACGCCCGTCAAGTATGTAGCTCCGAAGAGCCCAGAGGCTCAAGATCCAGAATGCCGCCGCGAATATTCGAATCGTGCCATAGAGCCACAGAACCGCCTCGTAATGCTGAAAATATACGGCGAAAATCAGCCCGGCGAATAGCGAGGTAGCCCGGGGAACCCCCATCTTGAGCAGGAATCTATAGAGCAGAATACAGATCGCGATATGAAGCGCAATATTCAGCGCATAATACCAGACCGCGTTTTCGCCAAAGGCAAGGTATCGAAAATAAAGGAGAATATTCGTCAGGGGTCTGAATCGGCCGAGATTCTCCATCGACAGAAATTCCAGCCACGAAAAGCCATTGGAATAATTAAACAGGACCAGCCAATCATCGGTATGAAAATTATTGACCAGGCATATCGTGTAGGAAACGATACCGGCCATGCCTATGGTTAATTCATCTCTGATGTTCTTCATCTTGAAATATCCCGACAATCGTAATATAAACATTCCGGAATTTAAGGAATTTTGGAGGTCTTTCAATGAAAAAAATCATCCACACCGACCGTGCCCCGACGGCTCTGGGACCCTATAACCAGGCAATAATCGACGCTGAAACCGGGCTGCTTTTCACGGCCGGCCAGATCGGCATCGATCCCCGGTCGGGCGAGTTGGCAGGCTCCGACGCGCGAGGTCAGGCGCAACAGGTTTTTCGCAATTTGCGGGCGGTCCTGGAGGAAGCCGGCTGCGGCTTCGAGGACGTTTTAAAAAGCACGATTTTCCTGAAAAATATCGACGATTTCACTCCTGTCAACGAGGTTTATGCCGAACATTTTATCAGGGATTTCCCGGCTCGCTCAACGGTCGAGGTCGCGAAATTGCCCAGGAATGCCCTGGTCGAAATAGAATTCGTGGCGCGGGTTTCGGGCGCCGAATATCGCAGGCGAAAAGAATTTGACAAATAATGTCAAATCGCTTATCTACCCTATGCCCGACATGATGACTTCTCAAAGGAGGGGAAAAAGTTTGACACGGCGGCCGCTTAAGAAGCTCATATTTGTTTACCCGAAGAGAAAATTGTTCCTGTCTTTGGCGGCGATCGCCCTAATCTTATCGGCCGAGGTCTCGACCTCGGCACCGGGGGAAAATGCCCTGGATTTCCTCAATCTTCCTGTCGGCGCCAACTCCGCGGCCCTGGGGCAGGGAGGCTACGCCGGCATCATCGGCCCCGAGGCCATTTTCGGCAATCCCTCCCTTTTAGGAAATACCGCATTTTTCGCCAGCCATCAGGAGCTCTTGCTCGACACGCGCGCGGAGGCTTTTGCCCTGGCCTCGAATCTGGGCGAGGGTTTTACGCTCGGCTTTGGCGCGCTGCTATTCTCGCCGGGTCAGATCACCGGTTATTCAGCGGAAAATTCGAGGACAGGCACAATCGATGCCGGAGACAGGGTTGTAAGGCTGGCCGTGTCGAAGGCGGGCAGGATTTCATGGGGAGTTTCAGCCTCATATTATCACCAGAGGCTCGATACCCAGATGGGAAACGGGCTCGGCGCCGGCGTCGGAATCTCCATCGAAACGCAGACGGGGCGATTTTCCCTGACTGCGGATAATCTCGGTCCTCCATTCACGGTGGAATCACTATCCGCTCCTTTGCCGGCAAGATTCTCGAGTTCGGGATGGGTGCCGCTCTTCAATCCTGCAGTAAGCTTAAGCCTCGACCTATCGTATAGAAACTCGGTCGGGATAACAGGCTGTGCGGGCCTCGAGTACCGTCCGCTTGACGGATTTCAATTGAGGGCAGGTTCGAACAACCTTGAATCCGTTGCGCTTGGCCTGGGACTCTCGCGCAAGAATGTATCGCTTGATTATTCCTATGTCCCGCAGGACGATTTCGGAGACAGGCATATCTTCAGCCTGATCCTGGCAAAATAACTTGACAGTAAAGTGGATTTTGGGTAACTACATTATGAATAAAACTTCAGGTCACTAAACATTTAGGGAGGCAGCATGAGAAAAACTGTCGTCATCCTTATTCTAATATTCATGGCCGGCAACGCCCAGGCCCTGACCGATCTGGCTTTCGGGGTTTACGGCGGACTGAATGCCCCCATAGTTCAGGACGATGCCAGGGCCGGCACAGGATTCGGTTTCAGGGTCAAATTCGCACCCTCCCCCGTGCTGGGCGCGGCCGCTTTTTTCGAATCGCGCACCTACGGAGACCCTGAAATAGTCATATTGCAGGGAACCCCCAACGAGCGGACCGAGAAGACCGACGGCGGCAAGGTTACGGTTCTTGGGATCGAGGGATTAATCGGGAGTACCGGCGGCGGAATCGGACCCCATTTTTACTGGATGGTCGGCCTGGGAAATTATAAGTGGACCCGTGACGGTGAGGAAGATTTTAGCAAGGTTGGATATCATCTTGGCCCCGGGCTTGAAATCGGCTTCCCATCGGGATTGGGAATCGAGGCCAAAGCCAAGTTTGAAGTCGTTCCCACCGATGGCGGCGGTTCGCGCAAGAATCTCCTGATTTTCGTCGGCGCAAACTATCACTTCGGATTAATGTAGGAGGATTACCATGATAAAAAATCTGCTTTTAACGGTTGCCCTACTTATCCCAGTGGTGATAGCGGGGTGTCTCGCCAGCGGCACTCTGGTAGTTGTTTTCGATATCGCCGAGTTCATATCATTACCCGTGTCCATCGTTTATCAGCCGATCGACTTGACCCTAAATAGCGACTATGAGGACCACAAAGATAAGATCAAGTCGATCGATACGATCACCCTGACGGGATTCATTGTCAACCGTGGCTCAAGCGATGCCGTATCCGAGATTTGGATTTCGGATGAATTATATACCGATACCGCTTCGGTCCGCCAAAACGCCTCGCTGGTATTCATTTCGCCGAGCATTCCCGTCAATGACACCCTGTTTCTGCACTGGGCCGACGGCAAGGCCAACATGAGAAACCAGGATATACTCGCGGATCAAATAAAGGACGGCGGCCAATTCAATGTATATGGCATTGCCGACGGGTCTTTCAACCTTCAATACGACTTGAGCGTTATCATCACTCTTACGGCTGGATTATAGGACGGAATTCTCGATTCAAGGGGCATCAGATTGATGATGCCCCTATTTTTTTGGCAGGGAATTCCATTTATCGATTGTATAGTTTCCGATCACCCGCCGTGCGCCGTAAAATCAGTCCGGCTGTCGACCTGCTTAATCTTGCGCCATAGGCCGAAAGCCACGATCATAATCAGGATCAACGATATGCCAAGCCCGATCTGGCGCACCCGCAGGTCGCCGAGTGACTCCTCGGCTGTCAGCCGCACGGCCTCGGCGGTCTTAATACCGGCGGAGGTTATCTCGGTCACCTGCGCGGGATCGAATGTATGCACCACGGCGCGCACCCGCACGAGATTATCTTTGGCGGCGCCCAGGTCGAACCGGGCCTCTCCGCCCTCGACACCCTTGGTTTCAGCCTGATGAACGACCTCCTCGGCTGCCGCGATCGCGGCTCTGAGTGAGTCGATACCGGCTTGCATCGTTAGCGCGGCCTGGTAGCCGCCCGTGCCGGGATCATGGCATTGAATGCAGAGCGCCCCGTTATCGACCCCGACCATTTTGTCAGTCGCCGCCATGATTAGATGACTGCCGTGGCATTGTTCGCAATCGGCATACCCCAGCTCTTTCCAGGGAGCGGCGTGAGGCGAGGCGTTGAAGAAATCGCGGTTCGACGCATGGCACTCGCCGCAGGAGGCCGAAACCGACGCTATATTCGGTGGTGTGGCGCCGTGGCTGCCATGACAATCGTTGCAGACCGGCGCGGCTTGATCCTCCTTCTCGAGTGCCAGCTTACCGTGCACCGATTGCACAAATTCCTCGTACTGGTCGACCGGTATCGCCCGGCCACCTTCGGTCTTATATCCGGCCATGTGAACCGGATCGGAGTGGCATGTGGCGCATGTCCGGGGCACATTTCTGAAGTTGACCTTGCTGCGCGAATCGGCGGCCGGCAATATTCCGTGTGCCCCATGGCAATCGGTGCAAACCGCCACCTTGGTATCGCCACTTTCCAGCAATTGTTTGCCATGTACCGATGTCTTATACAATGCCATCTGATCGGTCGGCAGGCGCGGGTTATATCGTTTCATGAAATCGATATCGGAATGGCATCGAGCGCAAAACGCTGGAATGCCAGTTCTATCCGGTGGCGGCTTGTATCCTTTGGCCGGGTCCATAGCCAGGGTTGGGTCGCCCTCCGCCATGCCGATCCTCGGATCGCCGCCGTGACAATCCTCGCATCCGATTCCGAAATTCAGATGCGTATCGCCTGACAGGTATGCGACCACGACACTGGTGTCGGAAAACCAGTCGGGCGAACGATGGCAACTGATACAGCTTGAATCCTTGGCGTGGACACCGGCCGCACCCGTGAATATCGTAAGCAGAATTGCAGCTATCTTTCTCATCTCATTCCCCCGGCGCCACATAGCCAATAATCGTCAAGATGATAATGTAGGCGATCACGAACACCCCGATAATTGTATAAAGCCTGTTTGGCTCACCGCGGTTCGATTTCTTATCGAAGAATGGAAGCAGGATCCAGATCAACCCCGCTATCGCGAATCCGAACACGCCGATAACCTTCGGGACATATTTGAGAGTCTGATACATGAATACGAAAAACCACTCCGGCCGAATATGCGGCGGCGCCGGCTTGAGTATGTCGGCCTTATCGCCTAATTCCCACGGGAACAGCGACGAGAGAAGCACGATGACACCCATGGCCAGCACCCAACCGAGCATGTCGCGGTAAAGGTAGTTGGGCACAAAAGGGATGCTCAACCGCTTGGCTTTCCCCTGCTTGATCTGGCGCTCGATAGAAACCGGCACGCTCATCCCCAACCGCTGGACAAAGAGAACGTGAATCGCCAACAGCAGGGTTGTTATCCCGGGTAATACCGCCACGTGGAAACCAAAGAAACGTGTCAACGTGGCGCCGGTGACCTCCTTGCCGCCGCGAAGGAATTCGAGCAGCCATTCCCCGATAAACGGCACCATTGTGGCGAAATTGGTGCCGACATTGGTCGCCAGATAGGCCAACTGGTTCCACGGCAGGAGATATCCGGAGAAGCCGAACCCCATCGCCAAGAACAGGAGGAAAGCGCCCGAGACCCAGGTCAACTCTCGCGGCCGTCGATACGCCTTCATCAGAAAGACCGAGAACATATGCACGAACACCATCCCGATAAACAGGTTGGCGGCGTAGGAGTGGATCGAGCGCACCAGCCATCCGAACGGCACCTCGGTCATGATATACTGCACCGATTCGTAGGCCGACTCAGCGGTCGGCTTGTAGTAGAGCAACAGGAGGATGCCGGTCAAGACTTGCAGGACGAAGAGAAACAGGCTCATGCCGCCCAGGTAGTACCAGATCGAATGCTTATGATAAGGGACAGTCTTGTGTTCGAGGAATTTCTCGATATTCTTCAGGTCGACCCGCTCGTCGAACCAATTGTAAATTTTCTTCTTATCCACCATAACCTACGCCTTCTCGGATGTGACGAAAATTTCATTTCCCTTGATCGCCACGCGATACATATCGAGCGGGGCCGGAGGCGGACCGGACATGACGCGCCCCTGAAGATCGAAATGGCCGTTGTGACAGGCGCACCAGATCTCCTTGAGATCGGTCCGGTACTGCACCGTGCAATTGAGGTGGGTGCAGACGGCGGTCATGGCCACGTAATCGGAGGCCGTATACGGGTCGCCACCCGGCCGTAGAACCAGGATAGCCGGTGCGTCGCCGAATTTGAATATCAGGCCCTCGTTTGGCTTGAGGTCGCCGACCTTGGCGGCCGAGACCGAGGCTGTTCCGCTGCCCGAGGCTTTTGGCGGTATCATATAGCGTATGACCGGATAAAGGGTGGCGCCGCCCAGCGCGACCAAGCCGGCGCCTAAAAGGTAGTTGATGGCATCACGACGAGGGATCTTCTCATCCACACGCACTCCTATCGACTTTGGGTGTCACAATTCATTGTGACCCCATTTGATTTTATAAACTCTCCACCACATCCCAAGACTAACGCGCCATTATGCAGGATTGGCTTGACTTTGGTCAAGTGGAAATTACGGCGTGTCTGGGTGGCATCTGGCTTGGAACTCGAAGCTTTTTTATAGGTCAGGTCGCCCCTGTTCCTTTGGGCGGGCCGTAGGCTGCGACCTGAATTTTTTTGTTGGCCTTCAGAAGTTGTTGTGGGCCCGGGCGCACATCATGCCTTTGCCCGTTGCGAGAGGAATTTGGGTATGCCTCGGGATGGTAGACCATTTGGATGATATGCTGACGTACTTTGTAAGGCGCCGTCGGGTAAGGCGACACGACGGCACGGTGAAATGCAGCACCGGGCTTACATATGCCAAGTCGGGGCCGCGGACCTCTGCGGCCCCTACATCTGCGCATTTCTCCTTGCCTCCCCTGGCCAGAATTTGTAGGCCAAAACCCCTGCTTGCCCCTGCTTTATTCGGGGCTGTTTCGACTCTCTTAAAATGCTATCGCCTATTCACTACCCGCTACTCTCTACTCGCTACTCGCTATTCTCTACTCGCTCCCCCTCATATTTTCCCTTGCCTTACCCCAAACCAGTCGTATATTAGATACAGGAATCTCTTTTAAACGGGAGATACGATGCGCCTGAAATTCTCATTGATAATTATAATAGCCATATCCCCGGCATTGTATGCCCGCATTTTGAATGTGCCTGCGGAATACTCCACCATTCAGGCAGGAATTGACGCCGCCGCAAATGGCGACACCGTCCTGGTGGCCCCGGGCGTGTACGCTGCGGATACCATCGTCATCCAGGACAAGAACATCCTCCTCACCAGCTCGGAGGGGCCAAGCTCCACAGAGATCGACGCCTGCGTGTGGATAAGGGGCCTGTTAGTGGATACAACTTGTATACTGCGTGGATTCCGCCTCAACGGCCAGAATGTCAGCGGTTGGCCGGACTATCTAGTCTGTATATGGGACGGTTCTCCCATCATCTGGGGCAACATAATCGAGAATAACCGTAATGACAACATGGGAGCAGGCATCTTGGGCTCGGAGAGCGGGGCAGTCATCCGCGGCAACATTATCCGCAACAACTGGTCATACGCCTTCGGCGGTGGCATTATGGCCCTAAATCAAGACACGACCCATGACCGGCGGGTGGTAATAGAGGGCAATGTTGTCACCGGCAACCGGGCCGGCTGGTGGCTGCCCGACGAGGGAGACGACGGCGGCATCGCCATGTGGGCCCCAGGAGTAGTCCGCTACAACCTGATCGCCGGCAACGGAGCCTACCGGCCGGTATACTACGCCACGGCCGGGGGCCTGGACGCCGACGTTTCTCATACCCAAGTCTACAACAACACCATCGCCAACAACGCTGCCCAGGGTGGATCGCCCTCGGGGCAGGGGTTGGGCGGAGGTCTCTACGCTTCCTCCTGGAGCTCCGAGGGCGACGGCTTCGTAAAGAACAACATCATCGCCTTCAACCCCTGGGGCGGCGGGGTCTACGCGGATATCCCAGACACTACCTTCCGCTTCGTCTGGGACTATAATCTGGTGTTCGGCAACGAACCGACAGACTATAATGGCATGGAGCCCGGCCAGCACGACATCCAAGCCGATCCGCACTTTCTGGATAGATTCTCCGGCGATTATCACCTCCTGTCCGGCTCCCCGGCCATCGACGCCGGGGATCCCGATATGCCATTAGACCCGGATTCCACGCGGGCTGATATCGGGGCGTACTACTTTGACCAGAGTGTGGGGATCGACGAACCGGGGCCGAGCGGGCCGTATTCGTTTAGCCTGGCACAGAACTATCCCAATCCTTTCAACGCTCAGACAATAATATCTTATCAGCTTGATAAGGAAGCCGCTGTCAGCCTGCATATCTTCTCTATCACGGGGCATCTGGTATTGCAGCTTGTCAATAAGGAATTACAGAAGGCGGGGGAACATCGATATATTTGGGATGGCATGGATAAGAATGGCAAAAGCGTATCAACCGGCATTTATTTCTACGAACTCTATGTTGACGATTACCGGCAATCGAAGGCGATGATATTGATAAGATAGGAAATAGTCGGGTTTCGCCGCCCAAATGGACTCCATAAACCCGACCTACGATAATGGCGTCAGGATGTCGGTCACACGACCTCCATCCTGACGCACAGTAATGGTTTCGCCGGTCGTCCGGTAACTAATAACTCGCAACTCACTACTCGCTATTCTCTACTCGCTACTCGCTATTGTCTTCTTTTGCAGCCCCTCCACGTATTCCTTCAATACCTCCGGCACCGGCTCGGATGTCATTGTAAACATCATGGCGGTGATATCGTAATCGGGGCATACGAAACCCTCGACAGTGCTGTCGGCGGCGTTGATATGCGTGATATCGCATCCGGCCTTCTCCAAACCTGCCCGCGATGGCGCAAACGCATGCGCCTGGTATGTCTCAATCGACTCGCCGGATGTATCGCTCACAGTTATGGCCGCGCCGTAATGAGGAGATTCCAGCGGCTCAATCGGTATTCCCAAGGAGCGGGTCACCAACAACGCCCCGCTGCCAACAGATAGAACCGGCCTGATTCCAATGATGCGTTCGATTCTCTCAAGCGAGCTTTCCGGCTCCGCCGGATATGGTCCGCCCGCGATGACAACGCCGTCGGGATGCAGCGCGATGATACGTTCGGGCTCGGTATAAGGCGGCACTACGCGCAGGCGGGCCCCGATCTTTCTCAGCGCCCGCAATAAGCCGTTATTGACTCCGTGATCCCAGACTACCAGGTTGATGCTTTCCTCGGGCATATCTCCCGAGGCCAGGTCCCAGATATATTCCTGCGGCGATGCTATGGAATGAAAATCGAGCGGTTTTGCCCCGGACTTCAGGCGAGATTCGGCGCGGTCAGCATCGCGGTCGATAGCGCAAAATAAACCACGCGTGGATTTGGCAGCCTGAAGCATTCCATGGGGGTCATCCGGCAAAAGGGCCGGGATACGATTCATATTGAGGTAATTACAAAGCGTGAAATGCTCGCCTGCCCCGGCCGGATCGGTCACATGGCCCAGAAACACCAGCCCAGCCAGATGCGGCATGAATGACTGGCTCTCCTCCGGCATCGGCCAGCGGCCTTCGATGTTTTCGACATCAACGACAATTATCTTGCCAAGGTATGAGGGATCAGTCAAAATCTGCGGGGTAAAATATGGCGCTTTGTAATGGGCGATTTCACCGACACAACTCCCATTCCAGCCGAAAAAACGAGCCGCAATCAGGCCGACACCCTCAAGCGATAGATAGCCTTTCATTAAAAAATAACTATTAAGACTATCGGCGGGATTTGTCAAGATGCAAAAATTGGCGAATTTACCCAATTTTTCCTGAACAGTCGGCCGACCTGAATATGGTAATTAAGACTTCAGAAGCTCTCGAAAGTTCGCTGATTTTTCACCTTTCGCCACGCTGCGCAAAGTATGCATAAGCCGAGGCCATAGAAAGAGATATTTAAGCGGGGCATTTTCGTGGGTGTAGATTCAATATCGATCAAATCCTGAGGCTCTACGGCACCCATGCTAATATTATCAGGTGGCGGTTCAATATGTTGAACCGCTACATGCATATTTATAATGAATAGGTAGTTTTGAGAACCATCAATTTAGATTTATCATATAAAGGCTCATTGCCATACGCCCCTACATTATGCTCCTTGGCTATTCCTTGAATTTGGTGAGATCCCAAATAATTAAAATGCATAAAGTATCATTAGGTAGCGGTTCAACATGTTGAACCGCTACATTGTCATTAAATCGTTTTCCGGCTGCTTAATGGTAGATATATCGATTTGCGCAGGCTACAATAACACGGCCCATCAAAATTCTCTACGATGCCCATCGAAGACGCAATTGTGGCGTCTGAAGACTTATAAATCAGGATAATTTATTGAAAGCTCGGGCTGGAATTCGTCTAATACTTAAATCTCTTTGAAATCAGGCTGACCAGCACCTTTTGCAGTTCCTGAAAGTGCTTCTCGAGTTGGTCTTGTTGCTTGCGATGAGTTGCGTTTCTGCGTCCATCCTTCGGCTCCCAGGATAGCACGCCATGCAGCTTCTTGGAGGCGGCCGCACTGAGTTTGATCTTATCACGCCGGTTCTCCAGAATATCGAGATAGACCTTTATCTGCTCCATGTCCTGCTCGATCTTCCTGGCCCTGAGCGCCGCCGCCTTGCGGTAAGCCGTGAGGGTCCTATCCAGGTCGGCTTTCAGGCGAGGCAGATAGTCCCTCGAAATGTCGAATTCCCGGGGATTCATAGACTTATATTATGTTATACTAATCAGCGGGCTAAATCCAATAAAATTCTGGAAATCTTATGCGCGGAGTCCGGCCGGGCAATCTGCAGTGCGCGCTCCTTCATGGCCCGCAGCCGATCGGGATCGTCAAGTATCTTATCGATTTTGAAACAGATTCCGGAAAGCTGGTCGACCCTGACGGCAACTCCCTGCTCCAAAAAGTAATCGCAATTGCGGACCTCCTGGCCGGGGTATGGACGGAAAATGACCAGCGGCAAGCCGCGCGCCAGGCACTCCGAGGTTGTCAGGGCGCCCGCCTTGGTGATTGCCAGGTCGGAGACCGCCATGAGCTCGTCCATGAAATCGATATAGCCGAAAATCTGGTATTTGATATCGCGTTCTATGAGCCTGTCCTTGATACTCTCCATTATCGGATAATGCCGCCCCGCCACGATAATCAGCTGCAGACGGGCCCGGCACTCCGATAGCCAGTATAGTATGTCCTTGATATTCTTGGAGCCGAACATGCCGCCCAGGATCAATATCGTATGCCGGTCTGGCTCAATCTTGAATTTTTCCTTGAGCATGCCGATATCTTTCCGACGCCCGAAACTGGGATGGACCGGGATGCCGGTGGGAATTATTCTGTCCGTGCCCAGAAATCTGGAAAACGGGGCGAGTTCGGCCCCAAGCTGTTCCGTGGCCACGAATACGTAATCCTGGCCGGGTGTGATCCAGACCGGATGCACTCCATAGTCGGTAACCACCATCGAGGCTGTGCAGTTGATATCATATTTCCATTTATATATTCCGGCCGCCCAACTCGATAGGAAATGAGCCGAAATGATATGATCGGGCCTTTCATATCTGAGATGATTGAATAGCGGCCCCAGAGCCGATTTCCAGAATAACCTGTGCCAGAAACCGTTGGGCCTGAATTTCGCCAGATCGGAGCCGCTTTCGTAAATGAAATACCATAGCATCGGATAACGGCTGGCTATGAACAGGTAACCGCGCGAATAAAGGTAGGCGATTGATTTCGGCATGTAATCGAGGATATCGATCAATTTGACATAGGCTCCCGGGTAGAGCTCTTGCATGGCCTGCTGGATCGCAGAACAGGCGCTTCGATGCCCGGCGCCGGCCGACGCATACAAAAGCAGCACCTTGGGCGGTCTGACATCTGAGATCGAGGTCTTGTCGGAAATCTCAGCCTTATCTTTGTCTTCGGTCATTTTTCCAGTATATCGGCCGCTTCCCAGGCTCCCCTGTAAATGCAAGCGATGCCAGTCGGAGAAGGTGATTTATGGGGCGTCGGAAACTCATTCCACGCTTTTTGTCGCAGGCTTTGGTTACTCTGACCACGATCTGTCGTTGCGGTCGCCCCGATCCGGTTGCTGGATGCCGTCGAGAAGGCTCTTATCGATCAGAACATATTTATCCGCCGCCTGCCGCAACAGGTACGATCCGCCGAGGTTGGCCACCTCGACATGTTTCCCCAGGTCTTTGACAGTTTCCACCAGAACAGTGAAGTCCTCGTCGCCCGATATGAGGATGGCGGTATCATAGTTATCCTTGAAGGCGTGCGAAAGCATGTCGATCACGATAAATGTGTCGACTCCTTTTTCGACATAAGTCGGCACCGAGACAAAGGTCCCATCGGGAAGTGTCTGCTTGACAAGACGCTTCTCGAGCCGTCCAAATTTCTTGGTGAGATAAGGCACGGTATCCAGCGAGTCGAAAAAGGACTGCTGCATTCGGTACTTATCCTCGTCATCCTCGCGATTTAATGGAGCGTTGTAATAATAGACACGGATCAATTGCCTGCCATTGATGAGCCGATCGGCAAATTGCTGGAAATCGAGGTTGGTTCGGCCGATCACATGTTTGAGGCTGTGGTAAAGATTGTTTCCGTCTATGAAAATCATCACCCGTTCCTGATGCCCATTCCTGGAATATATGCCCATAGCTATACCTCTTGGGATTTAGCGCCATGTCGACGCTGGGTGAATAAAAATTGGAATTTGGAGAAAAATATATCGACGCGCAATACGTTCGAACCGGCCTTGAACCACTTCACTTGCCCCAGCGGAAAATTCGCCGCCGAAAAGGATGCGGGCCAGGCAATCGCATTGTAATTGCGAGATGGGAAATTCCAGTATTCGATATTTGTCAGGCGATTTGAGTGGTTAGAAGGTCCGCCGGCGAGTATGATACCTTTCATAATGCCCCGTTCTTGATAACGAGCTTCAAAATACGACACCTTACGGATGTCGCGATAATATTATTATCTATTATAACCAATCGTCGATACTTGGCAAGCGAAATCATTGCGCCTTAAAATCGGCATCTAAAGCGACGATGCCAGGCCTTTCTCCCGTCCGTTCAGGCCAAGCAGGCAACGAAAACGGGCGGCCAGGTCGAGCCGCCCGTGTTATATTCCGCGCGATTAAGCGTCGCCTCTTTTTCCGGCATGGCGATCGAGATAAAGCAGATTTCCCGGCCTGCCCTCCGCCATCCTGGTCTGGGCCAGCATCTCCTCGGCGGTGGCCTCTTCCTCGACCTGCTCCTTGACAAACCAGTTCAACATCTCCTGGGTGGCGAAATCCTTTTCATTCCTTGCCATATCATATATCTTGTTGATCCGGGCGGTCACATGCCTCTCGTGGTCGAGCGTTTGTTGGAACGCCTTCTCGACGCTGCCAAAATCGGCCGGCGGAGTGTCCAGGCCTTTCAAGATGACCCGCCCTCCCCGGTCGACCAAATATTCATAAAATCTCTTGGCATGCGCATTCTCTTCTTCAGCCTGCTTCTCGAACCATTTCGCGAATCCTTTGAAGTTGACCGATTCGCACCAGGCCGCCATGGCCAAATAAAGATAGGATGAATCAAGCTCCGCTTTGATTTGTTCATTGATAGCATTTTGAAGTGTTTCGCTGATCATTAATTTCTCCTTCCATTACGTATTTCATGAATTCCCGAGATGCATTGCGACAATTCAATCCAGGTGAACATTATAAACGGCAAATGAAAAGTCTTTGTTTCTCGATAAATATAGGGAATCGATTCCCCGCAGGCAACTAATTCGCAGGCTCTGTGGCGGCAATCTCCCTCATCAGAGCCTCGAAAATCTCGGCCTCGTCATATCGGCCGATTATCCGCCCCTTACGGGTAAGCATGACACGCCCCTTGCCGCCGATAACCCCAATGTCGGCATCAGCCGCCTCACCCGGCCCATTGACGACGCATCCCATGACAGCCACCTTGATATCCTTGTTAGTTCCCTCCAGCGCCTTTTCGACCTTCTCCGCCAGCTCGTAGACATTGGTTTCGGTGCGCCCACAAGATGGACAACTAACCAATTCCAGGCCCCGGCGGCGCAGGCCAAGGGCCTTCAGGATCGCCCAGGCGGCCTTGACCTCTTGCTCGATATCGGCCGAGAGAGAGACCCGCAGGGTATCGCCGATACCCCTGTAGAGGAGATGTCCCAGCGCGACTGCCGTCTTGATCGCCCCGATGAATGCCGTGCCGGCCTCGGTTACCCCGAGATGCAAGGGGTAATCGCACTTGCCGGCCACCATTTCATAACACTCGATAGTCTCGAGCGGCGAGGAGGCCTTGATCGAGATGACAATATCGCGAAAATCATGCTTTTCCAGCAGCTCGACATGGCGCATGGCCGATTCTACCATGGCCGCCGGCTTGGGGCCGCCATATTTGTCGATTAGCTCCCTCTCGACCGATCCATGATTGACACCGATCCGTATCGGGATACCTTTTTCCCCGGCTTTGTCGACCACTGCTCTGACCTTATCGTCCCCGCCGATATTACCGGGGTTAATTCGGAGCTTGTCGAAGCCGGCATCGGCGGCAATGAGCGCAAAGCGGAAATTGAAATGGATGTCGGCCACCAGGGGAACGTCTGTGCCTTTCTTAATATCGGCCAGGGCCTCCGCGGCGCGTCGATCCGGCACCGCTACCCGGACAATCTCGGCGCCGGCAACCGCGGCGCGGTTTATCTCATCAATTGTCCGCTGAACCTCTTCGGTGGGCGTATTAACCATCGTCTGGACCACAATCGCGTTAGCGCCGCCGATCGCCACACGGCCCACCCGAACCTCTCGTGACTTGCGCCTATCCCTCATATTTTTCGTCGAAAACCTCCACCGTGGCCGCGCCGCCGGAAAGAGCCATTGTCCTGATCGACTCCACAACGTCCATGACGACCCAATCGGGAGTGGATGCGCCCGCCGTTATCCCCAGGTCCTCGACTTCATCGAGCCACCATGATTTTATCTCGGCGGCGTTATCGATGAGGTAAGCCGGTGTCCCGCTCTTCTGTGAAATCTGGGCCAGACGCTGGGAGTTAGCCGAGGTCGGAGAGCCAACCACAATCATGAGGTCCATGCGAGGCGCCAGATCGAGTATTGATGTCTGCCTCTGACGGGTGGCGTCACAGATAGTGTTCTTTATGCGAACCTCCTGATATTTGGCCTCGACCAGCCTGGCGGCTCTGTCGAATGCCTCCATCGATTGCGTGCTCTGAGAGATAAATGCCACTCTGCCCTCGATCTCGGGCAGGTCCTCCAGACTGTCTATTTTTTTCAGGCAGATTACCTTTTCCGGATTGTGCCCCTTGACACCTTTCATCTCATCATGGTTTTCATTGCCAAAAACGATGACGGTGAAATCGCGCTTGATGAAGTAATCGGCGGCCTTGTGCAGAACCGTGACCAGCGGGCAGGTGGAATCGACCACGTTAAGCCCCTTTTCGCGGGCCCGCTTAATGACGTTGGGCGACACACCGTGAGCCGAGATGATAAGTGTCCCCTGATCCACGCCATCCAAATCGGTCGTGCGGCCGATTCCCTTTTCCTCGAGCTCGCGAACCACCGAGTTATTATGAACTATTTCATTTAGAATCGTGATTTCGCCGGTGAGCTTGGCGCGTGTCTCCTCGGCCATACTGATTGATCGCTCGACCCCCATGCAGAATCCACGGGCCTTGGCCAGATATATTTTCATAGGTTTCCTTCTATCTCTTGTACTTCGGAATATAACAGCCCCTCATTCAAATTCGATCGTGGCGACAAATTCACAGGCCCAGGAAATATTCATGCACCAGCGTGCTTCCCGAAAGCTCCGGATGGAAAGTCAGAGCCATCTTGTTGCCTGAAATTACGCCGGTGACCTCGTTTCCGAGCCAGGCCAATGGCTTCACATCATCCCCGTACTTGATTATTTTCGGGGCGCGGATGAAGACCATTTCGAATTCATGATCCAGAAAAGCGATCTTGCCCCTGGCCGCGAATGAATTAATCTGCCGGCCATAAGCGTTGCGCTGGACAGCGAGATTGATCATGCCCCATCCTCTGGCATCCGGCGATAGAATAGTCCTGGCCATTAAAATTGATCCCATGCAAGTGCCCATCACCGGGCCTTGAAAATCGACTAATTTGTCCCAAAGACCGTCGAATTGCGCAATCTTCTGTATCGTGGTGGATTCGCCACCGGGAACTATCAAATGTGTAACACCTTCCAAGTCGCCGGAGTTCCTTATCTCCCGACCCGTAACGCCCATGAGGCCAAGAACTTCCAGATGGGCCTGAAAATCGCCTTGGATTGCCAAAACGCCGATAGTTCTATTCAAAATGAATTAGTCCTTGTCAAAAATCCGGCACGGCATGCCGTGCTTCATACAGTTGTGCGTGGCGGACGTCCCCGTCCGCCACGGCTATTTTTTATCTGACAATATTGCCAATGCCCATAGAGGACCGCGGCATACGGGGAGGTATGCCGCGCACCATGACATGATCCATAATGCAGAGGAGTATTGTCCGCAGGACCCGTACGAGGCGATACATCCACTCAATAGCGCAATGTTCTAATATATCGACAATGGCTTGTAGCCCCCACCTTTAAAATTTATCGCGTCTGCATCAACCGGTCTTCCGAGATCGTCCGGATATCCAATCCCTTCATCGCCTCGCCAAGCGATTTGGAAGCCTCGGCGACGATCTTGGGATCCTTGTAATGCGTCGTGGCCAATACTATTGCCTTGGCCCGGCCGGCCGGATCGGACGATTTGAAAATGCCCGATCCCACGAAGACCGCCTCGGCCCCGAGTTGCATCATGAGGGCCGCATCGGGCGGCGTGGCGATACCGCCGGCGGCGAAATTCGGCACCGGAAGCTTACCATGCTTCTTGAGGTAGCAGACCAATTCATATGGCGCGCCGAGATTCTTGGCCTCGGTCATGAGCTGTTCGTCATCGAGCACGGTGATACGTCGGATGGCGCCGACCACCGCTCGCATGTGACGCACGGCCTCGACTATGTTGCCCGAACCGGCCTCACCCTTAGTGCGCAACAGGGCCGCGCCCTCGCCGATCCGTCGCAGGGCCTCGCCCAGATCACGACAGCCGCAGACAAAGGGAATACGAAACTTGTGCTTGTCGACATGATGATGCTCGTCGGCGGGAGTGAGCACCTCCGACTCATCTATGAAGTCGACCTCGAGCGCCTCCAACACCTGGGCCTCGGCGAAATGCCCGATACGGCACTTGGCCATGACCGGTATCGAGACCGTCTTCTTGATATCCTCGATGATGGTCGGGTCGGCCATGCGGGCCACGCCGCCGGCCGCCCTGATATCGGCCGGCACGCGCTCGAGTGCCATGACAGCGCAGGCGCCGGCATCCTCGGCGATCCTGGCCTGCTCGGCATTGGTGACATCCATTATGACGCCGCCCTTGAGCATCTCGGCCAGGCCGACTTTAACCTTGAAATTTTTATCGTCCAACATAATGACCTCGAACTGTCTCTGTAGCCGAGGTCTCCCCAGAGACCTCGGGTTCGCCACCTAACATACGTCAACGATCCGTTATACGATAAGATATGCATCTATGTTACCGCTGTCAATGAATTTGGGATTTTACAACTTGCTGCAGCGTTTGTCATTATGACAAATACTGAGAGTAGGGGTGGCATGCTTCTGGCGTCCCCGACGCCAAAAGCATGCTGTCGGGCATTTGGCAGTTGCAGGTCGGATTC
>MEWP01000119.1:0-1923 GCA_001775395.1 candidate division Zixibacteria bacterium RBG_16_53_22
CGTTCACGCTGTCGGATTGGGCGAAGTCCGTTGGGGCGACTTCGTGCTCGTTTACGGTATCGGGGCCGTTGGCTTTGGCTTGACACAATTATCGAGAATGGCCGGGGCGACCGTCATCGCGGCCGGCCGCACCGAGGCCAAACTTCGCCTGGCCGAGCAATTGGGCGCGCAATTTACCATCAACACTACCAGGGAAAATCTCCCCGCAAAGGTTCGTGATATTACCCGGGGCCGGGGCGCCGATGTCATTTTCGAGCTGGTTGCGACAAGTGAGACCATGAATCATTCGATGCAGAGCCTGGCCAAGCGCGGACGCCTTGTATTTATTGGCTATTCGCAGGATTCATTCGTCGTGCATCCCATATTGCTGGTCATAAACGAGGCCAGGGTCACCGGCTCGGTCGGCAACACGCTTGGCGAGACATACGAGGCTGTCCGTCTTGTCAGCGAGGGCAAGATCAAAACGGTCGTGGACCATTCCCTGAAATTGGAGGAATTTCAAGAGGCGCTCGACAGTCTTTCCGCAGGCAAGGCAATTGGACGGATCATATTGAGGCCCTGAAATTACCCGGATTTCCCCTCCGCAAACGGCATGTATTAATTTGGAAATAGAGCCTTGGCAAGCACGATAAAACTGCTCACCTCGGATGACCCCTTGCTGGGCCAGCTTCTGGCACTCGCTCTGCGAAAACCGCTCGACAACTGCTTCTTGATCGCCGACCTGACGCAGCTTCGCAACGAGTGCGCAACCGCGGCGCTTATTCGGGATAGCGACTCCGCAGGATCATGTGGATCAATGGCCGCGGCCAGCTTTTATCGTGATCTGCCGTTTCGAACCATCGCCCTGATGGCCGAGGAGGTCGACGGCGCCAGAGCCGTGATCGGAAAATTGGTCGAGGCGCATCCGGAACTCGCCGAGGGGCACGTGTACGACTTTTATCCAAAGCGGGTGGCGGGGCTGTTGCGGAATTGCTTCCCGGTCACGGGAGTCATGATTGAATACCAGATGGTTCTCGGCGGCGCCATCCCCGATGTTACAATCGATCCGCGTTACGATATCCGGCGTCTGACACCGGCTGACCTGCCGGCCGTCTCGCGCCTGTTCGCGCTGGTGCCAGCCATGGCCTGGACTCCCCGCGCCTTTGAATTCGGGCCGTTTTTCGGGGCGTTTCATGACGGTGAATTGGTCAGTATAGGCGGCGTGCACTTCGCTATTCCGGAGATCGCTGAGATTGGCAACATAGCGACTCATCCGGAACACAGGGGCCAAAATCTGGCACACGCCTGCACCAGGCTGGTAGCCGAGACCTTGCGGAATTATAGCCGCATTATATTCCTTTGTGCCAGGGCCGACAATCTGAAGGCAATCAAGCTTTACGCCCGTATGGGATTTGCTGTGTATCAAGAACTGGAAATAGTGGAATACCGAATTAAATAATGGTGAACGGCATTAAGGAAGGTCTATCAATCAAAAAGGGAAATAAAAAAGCCCCCGCTTTAAACCGTTGTCCTTCGAAGATGTTTACCCGGTATCTCAACCAAAGATGCGGCGAGGGCTTCATTTCTTTAATGTTATCGCCTTAAACAAGCCTTATCCGCCGAGGGTTCCCGAATATTATCATTTTTTCCCCGACCACACTGGATTAGTAGCAAAGGTGCGGCGCGCCATTTTGAGGGTATAGCCGACATGTATGGCATGGAAATGCCTAACATCAACCGCCAGGCCGCGCGAGTAGCGTTCGAGAAGCTCTCGGCCTACAACCTCGCCGACCCCGATCCCAACCCGCTGGTCGAATTCTGGTTCTACAACCACCCGGCACTGAAAAAGCGCGTGGCCTTTGTGGAGGGGTGTAAGAAAGAATAGGCGATGGGGGCAACTGCGCTAATCGGGATTAATATCGCCGGGGCCGGTTTGTGGTGGGA
>MEWP01000119.1:1947-2570 GCA_001775395.1 candidate division Zixibacteria bacterium RBG_16_53_22
CAGCGGGGCTGAAAGCCCCGCCTATTCGAATAAAGAACGCATCATGTGTAAATCCAGCTTATCGTGTTTCCCGGCTGAAGAGAAGGGATAGTCGCGCGCATTTTTGACCAGCCTGGCCTTAACGGGGTTCTGCTCGATATAGGCCAGTTTCTGCTCGGCTATTTCTCTGCTATTAATCGGGAAATCGATATAGCCGGCCTGCCAGAACGATCCGGCAAAGTTAGTCTGTTTATTAATCATTCGGGCCGTGTACCCTTTTAGCCCCCTTATAATATCCGGCTTGCTCATTTCCCGAGGGCTGAAGAGAAGATGCATATGGTCCGGCATGACAACGAAGCCAAATAAGAAATACCATTTATAATTCCGTGCATAGAAGATAGCATCCATCATCAGTTGCGCGAATCGGCGATCAGCAAATGCGGGAAATCGATTACACGTGTTCGTCGTTACATAAAAAGCCTTGATCTTATCGCTGTGTACATGCCGCGGTCGGGTCATCGCGAGGATGGATATATAACAAGGATAATAATATGGTCAAACTTTATTAATCGCATTACTCGAATAGGCGGGGCTTTCCAGCCCCGCTGGGCGGCGCCGTAGGTGCCGCGCCTTCTCGGCACCAC
>MEWP01000119.1:2654-5109 GCA_001775395.1 candidate division Zixibacteria bacterium RBG_16_53_22
GCCCTTATAGCATCAGCGCTGGCGCACCCGGAGGTACGCCAGCCACCCATAAAGTGGCGCTTTGTCATTGCGAGCGTTTCGTCGATAAGACAAAACGCGTGGCAATCTCATCGCATTCTTACCGGCCCGGCTTTTTGCCATGAGTTCGCCACGCTCCCCAAATGGGTCGCTCGCGATGACACAAATTCTTTCAGGTGTTGACTTCCCGCCCCCCTATCGCCTATAACCAAATCGTGAGCGGCGAAGACAATGGCCAGGAGAAGGGTGCTCTAAAATGGGTTGGTTTTATCCTGGGGGTCGCGCTTTTCCTCTTCTTCCTGAATTTCCCGATCGGACTTGAGCCGAAGGCGGCCAGGGTGGCGGCGGTGTCATCCCTGATGGCCTGCTGGTGGATCACCGTCTGTGTCCCCATTGCGGTAACATCGCTGGTTCCGATCGTGCTTTTTCCGGCGCTGACAATAATGCCCTCCAAAGACGCCGTAAAATTCTACGCCGATGATAACATCTACCTGTTCCTGGGGGGATTCCTGCTGGCCCTGGCGTTGGAGAAATGGGATTTGCATCGGCGTATCGGGCTGACGCTGGTTAATTTCGTGGGAACCTCGCCGCGACGGCTGGTGCTTGGATTTTTGTCCGCCACGGCTTTAATCTCCATGCTCATCTCGAACACCGCCACGGCCATGATGATGCTTCCGATAGCTCTGGCGATTGTCCGGGAAACGTCGGAGCTGGCCGGGCAAAAGGACGATAATTTCGCGGCAGCCCTGATGCTGGCCGTGGCCTATGGAGCGTCCATCGGAGGAATCGCAACCCCTATCGGGACCCCGCCCAATATCGTCATGCTGGGCCAATTCAAAGAAAGTTTCCCGAATGCCCCGGCCATAACATTTTTTACCTGGTCTAAAGTCTTTGTCCCCTTGGTTTTCATTTTTATTCCGATAGCATGGCTCGTTTTAGTTAAAGTTGTGGCGCCGCCCCGCCTGGAAGTGTCCGCCGGCCGCGAGGTCATAAGAGCGGAACTGCGGAAACTTGGCCGCCTCCGGGGAGCGGAGGCCTGGGTTTTTGTCATCTTCATCGTTACGATTCTGCTCTGGGTATTTCGCCAGCCGATGGATTTGCAGGTGATAAGGCTCCCCGGCTGGAGCACGATTTTCGGCAATCCTGAATACATATCTGATGCCACCGTTGCAATCGCGATGGCCGTTGTGCTTTTCCTGATTCCCGCCGGTCGTCAAGACTCGACTCTTACGAGCGGCAAATCAGGGGCGTTCCTGATGGACTGGAAAACGGCCACCAGGGTGCCTTGGGGGATTCTGCTTTTATTCGGGGGAGGATTTGCGATCGCCGGAGGTTTCAGACAGACCGGTCTGGATGTCGCGCTTGGAAACGCCATAAGGCCGTATTTGAATATCGCGCCTATTTTCGTGGTAGCTCTCGTTAGCCTTCTTGTAACATATATGACCGAGATCACCAGCAATACGGCCACGGCCGCCGCCCTGATACCGATTATGATCGGCACCGCCGGCGCGTTGGGGCTGAATCCTTTGCTACTAATGGTGCCGACTACAATCTCGGCCTCGTTCGGATTCATGCTGCCGGTGGGGACACCGCCCAACGCCATTGTTTTCAGCTCGGGGTATGTGCCGATGTCGAAAATGATCAAGGCGGGATTGATTTTGGACTTGGTGGGCGCCGTGCTGACCACGCTCTGGATCTATTTCGTGGTCATGCCCGCCTGGGGATATAGCACGGCAGTGCCGGGGTGGGCGGGAAGGTGAGGGGGGAATTGTTATCTGGGTTCAAAGACCACCCGGCGCTGTGGAGAAGGATTAAATTTGTGGAGGGCTATAATGGGGAATAGGCGGGCATGACTTGACGATAACCGTATTAAAATAGAAGACGTTTTCCCTAGCATAAAACGGATTTTCGATTGTAAGATAATGGGGCACGTTCGACCGATTGCGGAAAGGAGTGTGAGCGCATGAAACGATTGACCTTTGCAATAATGGCCGTCCTGCTTTCCTTAAGTTGCGCTTCCCGGGTAGTCAATCCACTCTTAGATGTTAAGCCGGCGCAGAAAGCAAGTTATGGATACACCGCCGATGATCCCATTCGTATTGGATACACCGGGGATCGACAGAAAAATATCAGATTCTGTTATAATTACATGGAATGCCTTCAAACGACGGATGGAATTCCACTACAAATTATTTCCCGGGCGTCCGTTCCCGATCCCAAGAATGAACCCGGAAACAAAGGACCATTGGGATTTATACCGCGCAGGTGGGGCGGCGAATTGTGGGGCGGGATTTTAGATCAGTACTCGCTTATCGCCGAAGGGTCGCCGGATACTCTGTCGCTCTTCTTCGATATATATCACAAGGAACCATTATTAATTCCCATTGGATTGGAATATATCGCCCCGGTTAAGGATTCCACGTCATCAGAATAGGCG
>MEWP01000119.1:5121-9275 GCA_001775395.1 candidate division Zixibacteria bacterium RBG_16_53_22
GGCACCTTCGATGCCGCGCCGTCCCATAACGCCATACCCTGGCCGTCGGCCTACGACCTGGCGCAACGCGGAAAAGCGTAAGTCGTGCGTGGCCGACGTCCTCCTCCGCCACAGCTTTTTAGGAGCATGCGCTGGCGCACCGGGAGGTACGCCAGCCACACGATAACCTTGCCTGTCATTGCGGGCATTTCGTCGAAAAGACGAAACGCGTGGCAATCTCATGCTATTCTAATAAGCGCGGAAGTATGCCATGGGATCGCCACGCTCGTCCGCACTCGGCTTAACGGCCTCGGCAGGACTCGCTTGCGATGACGCGTTTTTTCAGGCGTTGAATACATAGTTGGCTGATTGCCACCGAGCCCCGTCATTCCGCATTCCGAAATCCGCCTCCCGCATTTGCGATTCCCCCCAAAATCCCCTTGCCTAATCTCTTGGCTGTTTTTATATTGGGCGTTTGCTAAAATGAATAGAGATATCTGAATTACCATAAGGAGCCCTTATGCCCTCCAAGACTGCCAAGAAGGCAAAACCGACAAAGAAGTCAGCGCCGCCGAAAAAGGCCAAAGCCAAGCCCGCCAAGGCCGTTGCCACGGTCACTCGACGGGCCGTTACGCGTATCGAGCCGGCGCTCGGAATCCCGTTGCCAAAAAAACAGGCCGATATCCCGGGCTTCAAGGAACGCGAGAGTTTCCCTATCCCCAAGCAGGGTGATAAGTTAATATACTTCTTTTGCGACGGCAAGGCCGAAGGCGCCGGCAAGATGAAAGACCTTTTGGGCGGTAAGGGGGCCGGCCTGGCCGAGATGACCAACTCCGGCGTTCCGGTGCCACCAGGGTTCACTATCACCACCGACGCCTGTTTCCTGTTTTATCGGACTAACATGGTCATGCCCCGTTGGTTCGAGGAAGATATGCGTAAATTCATGGGGCGGCTGGAGAAAGCCACCGGCATGGGGTTCGGCGATCGCAAGAACCCGCTTCTCGTATCGGTGCGCTCGGGCGCCAAATTCTCCATGCCCGGCATGATGGATACTATCCTGAACCTCGGACTTAACGATGAAACCGTGCAGGGGCTGATCGAGAAGACCGAGAACGACCGTTTCGCGTATGATTCGTATCGCCGTTTCATTCAAATGTATGGCAATGTCGTCCTGGGAATCGACAAGGGGGAGTTCGAACACCGGTTAGAAGAGCGAAAGAAGAAACAGCGAATCAAACTCGATACCGAACTGACAGTCAACGACCTCAAAAACATAATCCAGAAATACAAGGATCTCATCCAGGACAAGACGGGCGAGAGTTTTCCGCAGGACCCGTTCGAGCAGCTTCGCCAGGCAAGAGATGCCGTCTTCAAATCCTGGAACAACCCTCGCGCCATCACCTATCGTCAATTGCATGATATACCCTCGAACCTGGGCACGGCGGTGAATATCCAGGCGATGGTGTTCGGCAATATGGGCGAGACGTCGGCCACGGGTGTGGGTTTCACGAGAAATCCGTCAACCGGCAAAAAGGAGTTTTATGGCGAATACCTGACCAACGCCCAGGGCGAGGATGTCGTGGCCGGGATCAGAACGCCGAAGCACATATCCCATCTGGCCAAGGAAATGCCGAAAGTCTACAAGCAGCTTAAGGAGATCACCGAGCGACTGGAGAAACATTACCGCGACGTGCAGGATTTCGAGTTCACGATACAAGAGGGCAGGCTATACCTTCTGCAGACTCGCACCGGCAAGCGCACCACGGCGGCGGCGGTGAAAATCGCAGTCGACATGGTGGGTGAAGGATTGATCAAGAAGAACGAGGCCCTGATGCGGGTCGAGCCGGCCCAGCTCGATCAATTGTTACATCCCCAGATAGATCCCAAGGCCGAGGTCCATATAATCGCGCACGGTTTGGCGGCCTCGCCGGGGGCGGCCAGCGGCATGGCGGTTTTCACGGCCGAGGACGCGGTCCGGTTCGCCGAGGCCGGCAAAGCGGTTATCCTGGTGCGTCAGGAGACCAACCCGGATGATATCAGCGGCATGAACGCCGCTCAGGGTATCCTCACCTCGCGCGGCGGCATGACCAGCCATGCGGCCGTGGTGGCGCGCGGCATGGGCAAGTGCTGTGTGGCCGGTGTCGAGGATATCCGGGTGTACGAGGTTGACAAAAAGATGATCGCCGGCAGCCATGTCGTAAAAGAGGGTGATATCATCACGCTCAACGGCTCGACCGGCGAGGTTATGTTGGGCAAGGTCGACACGATCCCGCCGGTATTATCCGGCGAATTCGCCACATTCATGAAGTGGGCCGACGAGGTCCGGCGGCTGCGGGTTCGCACCAACGCCGACACGCCGCAGGACGCTCATCAGGCGGTGGTGTTTGGGGCCGAGGGGATCGGCCTGTGCCGCACCGAGCATATGTTCTTTGCGCCGGATCGCATACCGATCGTGCAGGAGATGATACTGGCCTCCGACGAGGTGGCCCGCCGCGATGCGCTGGACCGGCTCCTGCCGTTCCAGAAGGACGATTTCAAGGGGATATTCGAGGCCATGGACGGCCGCCCGGTGACGATCCGCACGATTGATCCGCCTTTGCATGAGTTCCTGCCCGATAAGAAGCAGATCGAGCAAGAGATCGAGGAACTCAAGGAGAAGGACGCCTGGGAGGACGAAATCAAAGCCAAGGAAAAGATACTGGACCGTATCGAGGATCTCAAAGAGTTCAACCCGATGCTGGGCCATCGCGGCTGCCGGCTGGGGGTGACGTTCCCCGAGATCACCGAGATGCAGGCCCGGGCCATCTTCATCGCCGCCTGCGAGGTGGCGCGCGGCAAGAAGGCCAAGCCGCCGGTGGTCGAGGTCATGATTCCCCTGGTGGGGCATGTCAATGAGCTTAAGAATCAGCGTGAGATCGTAGTGCGGGTAGCCGAGGAGGTCATGAAGAAGTACAAGGTCGAGATTCAGTATATGGTGGGAACGATGATCGAGGTGCCGCGCGGCGCTATCACCGCCGACGAGGTGGCCGGCGAGGCCGAGTTCTTCAGTTTCGGCACCAATGACTTGACCCAGATGACTTTCGGTTTCTCGCGCGATGATGCCGCCAAGTTCCTGCGCCCCTATCTTACTAAGGGGATATTAGAGAAGGATCCGTTTGTTACGCTCGACACCAAGGGTGTCGGCCAGCTTATAACGATGGCGATCGAGCGGGGGCGGGGCGCCCGCGCCGATCTCAAGGTGGGTATCTGTGGCGAGCACGGCGGCGATCCGGCCTCAATCCATTTTTGCAACGCCGTGGGGATGAATTACGTCTCGGCCTCGCCGTTCCGCGTCCCAATTGCTCGTCTGGCAGCGGCCCAGGCCGTGCTCGGCAAGACCGAGTATACACAGAAGTAGGGACATAGCCACGTAGGGGGAATAGGCGGGTCTTTCAGACCCGCAAAGGGTGCGCCGCGCACCGATTGGAGGGGCGGACTTTTGTCCTGTGCCGTCGGGTGAGGCCACCCGACACCACAAGAACAGCAGCAGGTAGCCAATAGCCAATAGGGAGAGAAACAGGAGAGCCGAGACCGCGGGGTCCCCGCCAGGAGCGGTCAAGCCTTGCGGCCCCCGATTTTTATAAAGCCCCCGGCCTAATTAGTGCCTGGCAATTATTCCCCGCGAAAATTAAGGGCCGCCCACGCGAGCGGCCCTTGTGCCTGATTTCGCTCTGCTTCAGTCGTTAGACCTGGATACGCCTTTCACTCTTATTAATGGTGATTCTATCGGCGTTACTGCCGGCCCGGGCGGCGCGGCCATCCCCGCCGGCGGACAATCGATACAATAGAGCAGCGCCGGCTGTCCCCCCTTGAGGTATGTCACAAAGAAAGTGATGTCTATCCCGTTGGTGCTGCAGGTGCCGTTGACATCCATGGCGCCGTAGAACGGGAAGACGATCGGCAGGCAATCGCACGAATCTGGGGGCGCGTTGCCGCCCTTAAGGTAGGTGACTCCGTATGTAACGTCGATGCCGTTGGGTGCACCGCTGCCGTTAATATCACCGGGGATATATGCACATCCGCCCGCGGCCGCCGCCCCCACCCAGAAACCGGCCTCAATGATGTAGTTGGCTGATGACGATGCCCCCACAATCGGCTGCCCGATGGTGCCATCGAGCTGGTAACTGCCCGACTCG
>MEWP01000120.1:0-1988 GCA_001775395.1 candidate division Zixibacteria bacterium RBG_16_53_22
AAATTCATCTGAAGTCAAACAGTTAATAGAAAATTCAAAGCGACAAGAGATCAGGTATTTAAGGCATTCCCTGCAATAGCTAATCTCGCCGATAAGTCGGATGGCGGGCAAGTGACAATTCATGTTGAGGGTTCTTCGGAGAACGGATACGATCCCTCATGGCTCCGAAACGCATTTGATGAGCCGTTGAGTGAGGCGGACATAGAAAACATGAGCTAAGAAATACTCTGAAATTCAAATATCTCTATGGCGATTTTATGATATATCAAGGCCTTCGCTTGACCTAACATAGTACTGGATTTCCCATGCCAAAGAACAGACCTAACTGCAAAATTCGTATTAATAACCTTGCCCCAGATACGACCGCTAATCAGATTGCAGGCGACATTCGATCCAGTGCAATAAGATCTTAATTAATGGAACGGAAATAATGGATTTCAAACATGAGCGAAATTAAAACCTGCTTCAAGAAAGTCGACTACGACCTAGCGGGGCTTCTGCACTACATCGACATCGGCGACATCGGCCCGCCCGATCGGCCCTATCCGATTAAAGCAGAAAGAAGATGGGGGTCGGGTTAAAGCCCTGCAGAACTTGCGGTATACTTTCAAGGAGTGCCTGGAAAAGGCTAAAACGCTGGATGAGATATGGTGACTTCACGTGATTATGAAAGGCTATAGGAGGAGCATATGCAAAATGATGGCAACGTAGCTTTCAAATGCACCTACCATGACGGGCCTAATAGCCCATTTGGAATTGGGTTTTTTGACGTTTGCACCAAGGAGAATATTATTAGGAATATCGAAGCGGGACGCATTCAATGCTGTAACTCAAATTGCGCCGAATACTATGAAAGCGATTTTGAGAATGATGAGCCAAGCTTCCCCTGTTATGAAAGCGACATATTCGCCTATTGGCAGTTTGCATCAGGCTGGTATCAAACTGGCAAGAAACACATGCCGATTCAGATGAATGATGCTCGAGAAGGAAAGATCGCGGTAATGACTACAAGGCCACCCCGGTCAACCGAAGAGGAACGGAGGATATTTGCCATTATGTATATTTCGCGGGTCGACCCGTCAACCGATAAGAGCGAATGCTGGGTGCATTTCGATCCCTATAAGTCCATTGCCCTAAAGAGGGAAGAATGGCTTGATTTCTGGGATTTCTATTCAACCGAGACCGGCGATATTATCTGGGGCACAGGCTTATTCAGATATATGTCAGATAGAGAGGTTAAGAAGATCCTTCGGGCCGTATCAAAGATAAGGCGGTTCAAGCGGAGATTGAATCCTGCAGAGGAATTGCTTAGAAAACTGGAAGAAAATTGATTGTGGCATGGAAATGAAGGCAATCTCAATTCGCCAGCCCTACGCTTCGCAAATTATCTCCGGCAAGAAGAGATTCGAGTATCGTTCCTGGCGAACGCACTTTCGCGGGAAGCTGATGGTTTGTTCGACCGTCCTGCCCAAGCTTGATGGCCTGAAAAGCGGCATGGCGCTGGGCACCGTCGAGGTGATCGACTGCCGCCCTCGCAAAGCCGGCGGTTTCGCATGGGGGCTCGAGAACCCACGGCCTCTGGCCCGGCCATTCCGGGTCAAGGGCAAGCTGGGATTCTATGATATCCGACACCCTTCTAAATAAGGGCGATGCTACAATATGATTGAAAATAGAAACGCTACTTAATGGAGAAATAGCCGAATGAACCGAGCGGAACTTGATGTGGAGAAATTGGTGGGCATGATAGAATGCGGCGAACTGCGTCTACCCGAGCTGCAGCGACGGTATATCTGGAGGGCGCCCCGGGTGCGAGATCTGTTCGACTCCCTTTACCGCGGATACCCCAGCGGCACCATTCTCATGTGGGAGACAGAGCAGGAGCGACCCACGCGGGATTTGGCCGTCCCCCAGGCCACGAACCCCTTCTCAGGCCACAAGCTCCTCCTGGACGGCCAGCAGCGACTTACTTCGCTGTCGGCAGTCATGCG
>MEWP01000120.1:1997-14870 GCA_001775395.1 candidate division Zixibacteria bacterium RBG_16_53_22
AGTCACCGTGCGGGGCCGCCAGAAGCCAATCGCGCTGCTGTTCAACCTCGAGCACCCCGACGACCTCGACGAGTACACCGAGGTCGAGGGGGATGAGGATGCGCCTAACATCGACCCCGAGGATATAGAAGATGAAAGTGACAATGGGCAGTCGGTCCTGGAGCGCCAGAACAAATTGACATTCGTAATTGAATCCAAGGCTTTGGCGCAAAACCCCAACTGGGTTCCAGTCACCAAGGTGTTCCAAGCAGCCAATGACGCTGAGATCCTCAGAAAGGCCGGGGTTACTTCTATGGATGACCCCCGATTTGGCAAGTACACCTCCAGACTCCAACGCCTGCGAGCCATACGCAAATATTCCTATACCGTGCAGATTTTACCCAAGGATCTGAATTATGAGGAAGTAGCCGAGATCTTCGTGCGCGTCAACTCCCTGGGAGTCAAGCTCCGCGGTTCCGATTTGGCTTTAGCCCAAATCACAGCCCGTTGGCTTAAATCTCTGGGCTTGCTCGAGGAATTCCAGGAGGAGTGCGAAGAACGCTGGATGACTCTTGATTTAGGCCTACTGGTTCGAGCCATGGTCGTATTCGCCACTGGGCAATCGAAATTCAACAACGTGGCCTCAATTCCTACGAAGACCCTACAGCAGGGCTGGGAGGACGCCAAAGAGGGCCTCCGCTTTGCCATCAATTTCCTCCGCACAAATGCCGACATTGAAGACGAATCGCTGCTTTCTTCCCCCCTGTTTTTCATTACCATCGCCTATTACATCTTCAAGCACAATGGAAGGCTGGCGGCTGATGAGGAGAATAAGCTTCTTTTCTGGCTTTACATCGCTAACGCCCGGGGGCGGTATTCCCGCGGCTCCACAGAAACCCTGCTTGACGCCGATCTGAATACAATCACCAGGGGCAGTAACCCGGACGATCTCATCGAGACGGTCCGTCAGCAGTTCGGGCGAGTCCACATCGAGCCGGCCGATTTCGTCGGCCGCGGGGCTGGGAGCCCGCTTTTCTCGCTGGTCTATCTGGCCCTCAAGGCTAACGGCGCTAAGGACTGGCAATCCAGCTTGGGGCTCTCGCTGACGCATCAGGGCAGGTATCACTACATCCAATACCATCACATCTTCCCGAAATCGCTCCTGAAGGATGGCTATGAGAAACAAGAGATCAACGAGGTGGCCAATTTTGCCTTCATTTCGGGCAGGGCCAACCGCCGGATAAGCAACCGGAATCCCCAGGATTACCTCCCCGAAATTATCAAAGAGAGAGGCGAGGAGGCTCTAACCGCCCAATGCATGCCATTGGATCCAGAGCTTCACCAGATATCAAACTATAGGCGATTCTTGGAAGTGCGTCGGAAGATGCTGGCCGATGAGGTGAATCGCTATATTAAGGCGACGCCAACGCAATAAACTTTACCCTGATAAACGGACCATCGAAAGAAACACATCAGTTCAAGATCAGGAGATCGTGGTGGCAAATGGTTCGCATGCCCCGCAAATTACGCCGGGGCTAAAACGCTGCCCTTTAAGATTGACATACTCGATACGAAAATTGGATTCCAATATGATATATTCTAACGGCTTTAAATAGGCATTTCACCAAATTTATTCTTGACTTTTAGTTTAATTGGATATATTAGTTTAATAGCGGTGATTTAAGGGCAGGCTACTTGCTCCGCTCAATAAATGTGCTAAAGGCCGGGAAAAGTAGGTAAGGAAACCCCGTGGCCGTCTGGCACGGGGATTTTTGTTCTTAAGAAAACTAAACAAGGCGGGATTTATCGGCTACTTGCAACCGCCTACCTGAAACAAATGCTAAAACGCCAACCGTCCGCACGGCCAAGCTTTTGGCTTTGCGGACATCTTCATTGGAGGTTCAAAATGAACACGCAGCCCGAAAAAAACGTAGAATCTATCCCCTGCCCCCAGTGCGGCTGGAATCTGACAAGGCATGAGGCCATCGATTACTTTGATGACGAAGGAAACAAGCGAATTGCTCCCTACTTGCGATACAGCTGCAGAAGGTGCGAACTGACTGACGTCGATGAGCATGGAAATCGAGCACCAATACCACTTCCCAATGGGACAATGCTGACTCGGCCCCGCGAAAAATGCTCTGACTGTGGAAGCACGCTTCTAAGTACCCCGATCAGCGACTATGTCAAAGACGGCCGGTCAATTCATGTGCCTTGGTTCGGCTTCAATTGCCCCAAATGCGGCAAATATGCTCTGCCGGGCGGCACCAGGTACGGGATAATCGAACCGGAGGACCTCGTCATCCCCGAAAGGCTCAAGGAGCTATGGGATATTGATCTCAGGAATCTGTTGAAGATAAGGGATAAGGCCACAGGACAGGGCATCTTCAAGTTCTGTTTCTCGCCGGAAAGCAAGGAATTTTTCTGGGGAATTAGGCCTCAGGACCACAAAACCCTGGTACGAAACATGGGCAAGTTGGCCTTTGGGGAATACGTTCGGGGGATAATATTCAGGGAAAGGAACATCATCTATTTACGCGACCACGCGGAGCGAGAACGGTTGATTGCCGCCAAGCGGCTCTTACGGAGAATGGGGGTTCCCAAAGATATGCGGGTTGATTGGGGAGCAGAGGTGGCCGTGGAACTGAAAGACGAATTGGCAGGGATTTGATTTGAATTTGGTGAAGGAGATTTATATGAACTGGCACGTGCTGGAAAATTATATTCACTCAGAGCTGGACTCGAAATTGGATTTCGGCCGAAACCGTTTCGTCCTGCGCGGCGAAAAGGAGATATTCATCGACGATCAGGTGCGACTATGTGTCACCGACGAGGAGGAACTGGATCTGCTGGATGCTGGCAAGGCCGACGAGCTTCTGGACCGCCGTTGGAGCTTTTCCGACATCGCCCTTTTTGAATGGATATGGGTGCCCGATGCCTTAGAGGCAAGGACCTCCCTGCGCCTCTTGGATATCGGTGATGATCTGCGCTACCTCTGGAAAAGCAGTAACATGGAGGGTTCGGCCGTTGTGGCGGCGTTCAACCCGAAAGATGACCGAGATTTGATAAGTTACCTTATCTTTGAGGCTCTGTGTGACAACGACCGAGGTCTCAGCCTGCTATTTTCCTTCGGCCTCCCCGGGAGGATCATCAACTACCGGCCCGATATCATCGCGAAATCGGATTTCTGGATCGGCCTCGACAGCTGGCTTCGCAGGGTCGAATCATGGTTTAACGGCATATCCGGCGTATGCCCCTATTTGAATCTCATAAAGGCAGGCAAAGACCCCACTTATGCACGCGACTATCCAGAACTAAACGCCCTTGGGCAGTTGATCGCCAGGAGTTCAGGGCGCATAGACTTGCGCGAGACGGCCGAAAAGTGGAAGGAATACGGCCTTGACAAGATTAGGAAACTATATCTGGACATTAATTTTCCTGGAATGTACAGTGAAGTGAAGATGGTCGACTAAATCATACGGCGGGGTCAATTCGGTCCGGCCAGACGCCAACAGTCTCGATGAGCTAATATTGGCGAATATAGATGGTCGGCATTTGAATCATGGATAATATTATCCGGGGCATAGAAAAATACCTCATACTTTCTCGCGCGACTTTGTCTCGATATTAATACCCCTCGGTGGGTCCCCTGCCGGGGGGGTGGGTAACGGAATACGCCTTCCTTTTCGAAAAACCCTTCTATCGACCCGGCCAAAGGCGAAGCGTGATCGTGACCAGGGGGCTTCAGGGAACGCCGTGACAATAAAAATGCAATCCGGTTACGACTAAAGATTTTTTGCCTCCAGGAGCGCTGTAGACGCTAATAGGCCCGCCTACACGAGCGATGATCGCATAAACGCTATTTGATATAGTCTGAAGCGGGATAATAGATATTGATGTTCTTCTTTTGAGTTGACAACTGTCAATAAACGCTTATAATATTGGTGTTCACAGAGAGCCTTTGACATGTCAAAAATCCGCGCCTTGGCGCACCTGTAAGCTGTTGCAGGATAATAACACGCGCCCAGCAGGACTTGAACCCGCAACCCTCTGATCCGAAGTCAGATGCTCTATCCAATTGAGCTATGGGCGCGAAAATGTAATTTTTGTCCGAAAGGTAATTAACGTCGGTATCGGTTTCGGGTCAATAGCATATTAAAGCCGACAAGAATATATATTTGGAACAACCTGTGTGTGTTTCAAATCGCGTTGAACAGCTCCTCCAGCGGCATGAGCGGGTATGTCTCGCACTCCAGCGAGCCGAGCGTGCCGATCATGGCGGACAGCTCGAAAGCATCGCCCAACTCAGGCACGTCGGTTATAAAGGCATAATCATAACTTCCCATGACCGCGTAGGCGTTGAGAATGGTGGCCCCCTTAGCCCTGAATAGTTTGCTCAGCTCGACGAAACTTTCCTTGGCAGCCCCGATATTTTTCCGGGCCTCCATCGTGCCCCTGGCCAACACCAAAAATCTTGGCATATTTTATCTCCTTGATTCCCTGTTACCTGACTGAATCCCCACAGATTAATATCGCAGGCGACAAGGGTTGTCCAGCGGTTTCGGGATTTCCTTGATATAAGGTTTCGCCTAAACGGCCAGCGGCCTCAGGAATCGCCGGCAATCGATTATCTGCTCGGCCCGGCCCCCGGAGTCGCGGGGAATGATTGCCAATGGGAAACGGTACTTGATGATGCCGTTGGGGGGCGCTTTTTGGGGCGCATAACGCTTGTTGTAGGCCCGGTCGCGGATCGCGAATGTCCAGTAATCGCCCGGCTCGAGGATTAGCTTTTTCTCCGGCGCGCCGAAGGTAAGCTTGACACCCCGCCCGAGATTATAAACGTGCCGGAGAGTGAGAGCCGGGAAATATCCTGACCACCTTCTGAGGCGGGGGCCGAGCCCGCTTTCGAGGCTGGCGTGTGAGCCGTTCTTCTTGCGGGCCAGAAGGGGATAGATCTCCTTGTCGAAAGTCACGATCAGGCCGCTGTCGGAGCTCTCGAGTTTCTCAATCTGCACCATCTGCCCACCCTGCCTGTGCAGCTCGGTGATAATATTCGAAATTTCGACCCAGTCGCCAGGCTTGAAAGATTCCGCCGCGACCTCTTCCGGCTCTGCCGTCAAAACAGAGCGATTATCGATGGCCCTGATGATAGGTATGACCAGGGCGGCGTTTTCATCGGACCACTTAAGCCCATCCTCAACCGCGCCATTGCTGTCAATCCCCTTGTGCAATTCGATGCGGTAATGGAGATTGCCAGGTATGGCCCCGCTTCCCGAATCTATCTCGCCGAAACTCATCGGTATCTGGTCGGCCGACTGCTCGATCTGCATGCTCAATAGGATATTGGTTCGTGGAAACGCCTCTTTGAACAGAGCGATAGCATCGGCCGCCGAGAGAATGGCGCCGATAGGTAAGACCTTGATCTGGCCTATAGCCTTTAGCCGAAGGCAGGTATCGGGGCCGCCCAGGGCCGGCTCGCGAATCGACTCGTCATCGATAAAACTCACCGTTTTCTCCCAGGATTCGATATATACAAGCAGGTTGCCTGTCTGCGGCAGGTTGTCCGGCTCGGGATAATCGCGCTGGGACCGATAGGTCATGTCGCGTGGAAACCTGTGCGGAACCCCGCCCACATAGGCCAGGCCGCGCCCGATCGCGAAATCGGAGACGCCGCCCGGTCCGGTCGATAATCCGCTGATTAGCAAGGCGTTTGAGTTGTCGCTTGTGATGTCGTTAGGCGATAATGGAATGGCGAATTCACCGACCAGGTCAAGTGTCAGGCGGCGAAGGCGTTCGGACCAGATAGCCGCCTGTTCATTCCAGTCGGAATCCAGATCAACGCGTCCCTGTTGTTTGAGGACAGCGCTATAGTCATTTATGAGGTTAAATGTGAATCGTGAGAAGTCCCCCTTCATAAAATAACCCCTCCGAGACGACTTCTTTTTTTCAAATCCGCGGGTTTGCCCGGCTTTCCCACCGCTTGGTTATATCATTGGCCTCGACGCGGTGTCAAGTTAATATTATTGCGATAATGATCGTTCAGACACTTGTTAAAATTTGAAAAGACAAGCGTATCGACACTGCTGATTCTTTGATCAGAAAGTCGCTGCCCAAGCTCGGCTTGTTGCGTAAACCTTAAGACCATACGCGAGTTACAATCGACCCCGGGCTGCCATGGAGGCATATGTGGGGTGCTTCCTATCTCTAAAGATTCGGCTATCTGCCGATTTAGAACGTGGGGGGACTGCAAAGTGTCCAACCACGCCGAACAGAAATTATCCGGGGGATAAGTTGTCATGCGAATTATAAAGGATGTCATAATTTCAGGATCGATCGGACCGGTTTGGGCCCAGGTGGTTTCGCAAGAAAAGCTGAATGTCACGGCCAGAGGCGGAGATGGGGACGGCTCGCATCCCGTGGAGATATTCGAGATGAAGCCTCCTACCAGATTATCATATAAGTCGACGGTATCGGGGCATCCGGTCATAACTACGATTGAGTTATCGCAACGGGGAAAGAGGACCAGCCTGAGAGTGATCGTAACGGGCTGGGAAAAAGTCGGCCATGAGCGGGCCAGGGCCGAGATGCCAAAGGTCTCGATGGAGTGGGAAAGGCTACTGGGATCGATAAAGAGGGAAATCGAATCATCGACCAGGTGACTTAGAGCGGCGCCATCGAGCCTCGGCGCGGCTCAATTTTGCGGAACAACGTAGTGTTATAAATCTGTTAGACTCGTGCGGCCGGCCTGGCTTGGATTGGGGCTTGACCTGCGACGGGTCTATTTTTATATTTATACGATTTAGGAATTTTACGGGTTACTTACGCCGGGTGAGGTTGCAAAATCGAATTTTGACATAGGGATTTTATGATTCTCGAGTTGGTCCCTGAGGCATAATTCCATGGAATTTGGAGGATGAAGAGTGTTTAAGGCCCTTACGGCAGGGCGAGGCAAATGCGCTCGCTGGATCATTTTATCGGCGCTCTTGATAATGATCATAGGTTTATATAGTGGATGCGGCAAGGATCGCGAGATTATTCGATATTTGCCCGAACCGGGATCGGTATCGCTGGCTTATCCTCCGGCCGACACATTCATTACGGTCAATACACCCACCTTTATTTGGCACAGGCTTACGGACGGGGTCCGTTACCAACTCCAGGTGGCCTATGCCAGCGACTTCATCAATAAGTCATTCGATATTCAGACCGCCGATACGTTTTATGCGGTGGCCTCGATATTGCCCAATGGCACGCATTTCTGGCGGGTCAGGGCCCAGAATGAAGAAGGTGTTTGGGGCGACTGGTCCGATGCCGAGATCAGGGCGCTGTATAAAAGCGATTACGTAAACTATTTCGAGCTTGTGAGCATGACCGATACTTATGGAATACCGCAGGACGTCTTTGTCAGGAACGATACCGCTTTCGTGGCCGATGGCCAGGCCGGCCTGACCATGTTCGATGTCTCCGATCCGGCCAACCCCATGGTACTGGAGAATATCGATTCGATTGAAAGCGATTTCGCGAAAAGCATCTATATCAATCCTCAGGACACTTTCCCTTACGTGATGGTGGCCGACATGGACGGCAGGGTTTACGCCATCAACCTGCCTGACACCACCAGGACCAACGACCTCAGGCTCACCTCCACGCAGAATTGCGAGGATGTGACCGGATTTTTCAAGAATGACACGCTCTGGATCGCGGCCGTGGCATCGTCCTCCCAGCGCAAGCTTTCCATTATCCAGGTGCTTTATAATCCGTTCATGGTGGAAAATCCGGGCCTGGTGCCGGAATTCGAGCTTTCGGCCGATGGATTGGGAGTTCGAGTCGATTCGTCCGCATCGTATGTCTTCGTGGCCTGCGGTGTCGCCGGCCTGAGGATTTACGACATCACCAATGTATACAACTCGGCGCTGGCGTCAACGGTGCTGCTCTCGAGCACTGCGATGGCGGTGGATGTCAAGGACGGGTATGCCTATGTCGCGTGCGACCACGCCGGGCTTTTCGTCGTTGACGTAAGGGACGCCAGAAATCCATCGTCGGTTGTGAATGTGAACACCTCGGGCAGGACCAAGGACGTACAGGTGCTGGGAGGTTATGCCTTCATAGCGGATGCCAACGGCGGCTTGAAAGCGATTGATACTTCTATTCCCGATTCAGCCCATTTTGTCGCCGCCTATGCAACGCCGTATGCCTACGGTCTGTATGCCACCCTCGATTATATCTACGTATGCGACAGGGACAACGGCTTGATGGTTTTCGAAAACAGGACATCGCAATAGGAATTACATCAATATAACAATTTCGGAGGTTTCATGAAAGGTACGCCAAAAGCATCAACCCTGGCGCTTATCCTGGTCCTGCCAGGCATTCTCTGGGCGGCCGAATCGGTTAGCGTCGTCTCAGAATTGGGCCAGACCAGGGCGGCATTCTCGGTTGGAGCAGGGGCTTCATCCGACGTGGCGGTAAGTCTGGCGATCCCGGCGGTGGCGGTAAATCAGGTGACCATGAACGGCACGGAATACGATTTGGTGACACTGCCGATCTCCGATCACCTTTTCGCGGCCGAGAATGCCGATGAAGGGATGCCGGACGTGCCGGTTCTGACATCGCTTATAGCTATACCCGACATGGCTGGGGTCGAACTCGAAACGGAATACGGCGGTTTTGACATAATCGACAATATCGACCTGGCGCCGGTTCAGCCGGCGACGCTGGAATCGGGTGAGGAAGTCGTTCCGTTCGCGATAAATAGCGAGGCTTACAGCCGCGATGAATTCTATCCGTCCGACTTGGCCACTACCGGCGACCCGGTCATCATGCGCGATGTCCGCATGGTGCAGTTGGTCATGAATCCGGTTCAGTACAATCCGGTTCGGCGGCAGATGCGGGTTTATCGCGACCTGAGCGTTAATGTCAATTACACATACGGCAACGAGGTGGTAAACCCCAAGACGGTCAGAAGGCCGTTTATGTCTGAGGCTTTTTACCCGATTTACAGGGATGTTGTCTCCAATTTCGACGATTATTTCTCGACAGCCACAATCAAGCGTGGTGGCATACTGATCATTTCGAAGCAGATTTTTGTTGATTCCTTGCGAGCATTAGTAAATTGGAAACATCGCAAAGGGTATCATATAAAGGTAGCCCCCACCACCGAAATTACGCCATCAGGTAATCCAACCTCGACGCAGATATTGACTTACTTGACGAATGCTTACAACACCTGGGAAATTCCGCCGGAATATGTCATGATTGTCGGCGACCAGGACAATACCACCGCCACGGGAATTCCCGATTATCCTTACAGCAGTTATACATCGGATCACCGTTATACGAGGGTGGAGGGCACAGATTATTTGCCGGACATCGTGGTCACGAGGCTTTCGATAGATAACGTGACTGACCTCAGGAAAGCGGTCGCGAAGATAATGGCCTATGAGACAAAACCATTCATGGGGGATCCCGATTACTGGTTACGGGGCCTTTCGGTCGCGGGCAATGTCTACGCCACGACACCGCGAATTACGGTCCTCTGGGTCCGCCAGCTTCTTTTGGAGCATGGTTTTACCAGGGTCGACACGTCGTTTCGCTGGGCCAGCGGCGAGTCCGATTCGCGGCTTCCCAATCTTTTTAATCAAGGCGTTTCATTTGTGAGCTACCGGGGATGGGCCGGGTCATCGGGATGGTATTCGCCGAGTTTCAATGTCGGCAATTTGAACAGCCTGACAAATACAAACAAGATAGGTGTGATGGCCTCTATCGTTTGCGGCACCGGTAATTTTGGATCGGGCACTGATCCCTGTTTTGGCGAAACCTGGATCAGGATGGGGCAATCGGACACTTTATTCAAAGGCGGTCCGGCTTTCTTCGGCTCAACGGATGGCAGCACGCACACCCGCTGGAATAATCCGATCATGGTGGGATTCTATTGGTCGATTTTCAGGGGAGGCAATGATCACTTTGGGGCGGCTGCGATAAGGGGAAAACTCCAGCAATACGCCACATTCCCGGGCAACAGCGGGCCCGGCGGGACAGTCGAACAATACTTCCACACATATAATACGCTGGGTGACCCGGAGCTTGAGGTCAGAACTCAGATTCCTATCAGGATAAGCGCTCTGCATCCGGCAACCCTGCCTCTCGGCGTCAACCATATCGAAATTTCGGTCATCGATACCGCATTCCATGCCATTCCCGACGCTTATGTTGTGTTGACAAAAGGGTATGGTATCGGCGAAGAAGTTTTCGAGACCGCCAAGACCGATGCCAATGGGAATGTCATCATGTCATTCAGTGCCCAGTCGCCTGATACGATGTTTGTCACCGTTTCCGGGCCGGACCTTTATCCCTATCAGGGGCATGTGATGATTGTTCAGACGGATGTGGCTGTCGGCCCCGATTCACTAATAATAGATGACGACAACGCCGGGTATTCATTTGGCAGCGCCGATGGGATCGTCAATCCCGCCGAGACCATAGAGCTTTCAGCAGGGCTTAAGAATTTCGGCAATGTCGGGATTGCCCAGAATGTCAGCGCCACACTCGAGGCGATCACTCCGGAGTTGGTGACAATCTATCGACCGTCCGTGATATTCGGCAACCTGGGGCCGGGCGCGCAAGGATTTTCAGCCGTCCCATTTGTGATCGGGGTTAACGTCGGCGCACTCGACGGGGACCTGATTCGGATGAAGCTTACAGTCACGGCGGACAGCCTCACATGGGTATCCGAGGTCGAATTGCCCGTGACTGGCGCCAGGTTTAACGTGACCGCGGTTACATTTCCCGGCGGCAACGGCCGTCTCGATCCCGGCGATTCGGTCGGCATGATAATCACCCTGGCCAATATCGGCCAGGCCAGCGCGGATGCTGTCAGCGGCACAGTCACGACTCGCGACGGCTTCACCGCCATACTTTCCGGCATGAGCAATTTCGGGGTCATTCCAGCGGGAGGCAGCGGAAACAACGCCGACAATCCGATCAGTTTAAGGCTCGATCCTGCGGCTTTCGATGGCAGGAATATCAACATGATACTCGATGTCATAACCTCGACCGGCATTCAGACTTTGGTGCCTTTCACCGTGACAGTCGGTACGGTCAGCGCCGTAGATCCCACCGGCCCCGATGCTTATGGCTACTATATGTATGACAATACCGACATCGGTTATGTTCAAGTCCCCACCTATCAATGGGTGGAGATTGCCCCGTCGGCAGGGGGCCAGGGCACGAGGATAACTTTCCCCAATACGGATGACGCCTCGGCAATGATCGAGTTCCCGTTCGATTTCGTATATTACGGCCGGGCCGAAAGTCATATGATCGTCAGTATCAACGGCTTTGCGGCTTTCGATACGTTTCGTTTCGACATGGCGGGAAATTTCTGGTACAACTTTTTCAACTGGCCGATACCCGATCCTGGCAACGGCAGCGGGCAGATATCTCCTTTCTGGGATGACCTTGGATATAGCGGAACAACTTACGGTGTTTTCACATGGCACGATACCACGGAACACCGCTTCATAATCGAATGGTATCATATGACGCATAAGAATACAAGCGCCATCGAGACATTCGAGATGATAATTTACGACCCGGCCTATCATCCCACCATCTCGGGCGACTGTGAAATTGTCTACCAGTACAATGCCATTCAGAATAACGATTCCTCTGAAGGGTATGCCTCGGTTGGTTTCGAGAGCCACGACGAGCTAATGGGGATTCAATATACATATCATAACAGCTATCCCCCGAGCGCGGCATCATTGGCAAACGGACGAGCTATCAAGATAACCACTAATACCGGGCGCGGCGCCATAAGCGGCACTATCACGATTGAGGGCGGCACCCCAGCGATCGGGGCTCTTGTCCTATCCTCCACCGGGCAGCGATGCCTGGCTTCTGAAGATGGGTCATATCGGCTGACGGACGTGCCGCCGGGATATGCCGACCTGACGGTTTCGGCGCCGGGTTATTTTACCCAGATACTGCCATCGGTTTACGTAGCGGCCGATTTGACCACAGACAATATTAATTTTGTGCTCACCGGCTGCCCGACACCGACCAACCTCGTGGCCAGCGACACAATAATCGGCGTTATCGACATTGTCTGGAGCCCGGTTGCACATGACAGCTTGCTTGGATACAATGTCTACCGCGCCAACTGGCAGAACGGTGAATTTGCCAAACTGAATTCGACGCTTCTTACCAACCCGGTCTATTCGGATGTCGCGATTCTCGATAGTGTCGTTTACTGGTTTTATGCCACGGCAGTGTTCCAGAGCGCCGGCGGCCAAGTCGGGTCGTTCGGCTCCAACATGGATGCCGGCTCGACGCAAATCATTGTCGGAGTCGATGACGATGGCATGGCAATACCAACAGCATTCTTCCTGGCCGACAACTATCCCAATCCATTCAACCCCTCGACCTCAATCTCATTCGGCCTGCCCAAGGACGCCCTTGTGAAACTCGAGGTATTCAATCTTCTCGGTCAAAAAGTCAAAACGCTTCTGGCCGGAAATCAAAGGGCCGGCTACAAGCAGATTGTCTGGGATGGCCGCGACAATGGCGGCAAAGCTGTCGCCAGCGGAATCTATTTCTATCGCCTGACCACCGATGGCGATTTCGATCAGACCAAGAAGATGCTGTTGGTGAAATAGCCAGTAGCCAGATAGCCAAGTAGGGAAAGAGGAAGAACGCCGTCCGGCATAAACCGGGCGGCGTTTTCTCTTGCCGGCCCCGCCCGCGGGCCCCGCCAGAGGCGGGGCCGGGCGCGCCGAGCCCAGAGCTGGTGATTTGGCTGTTTCATTTCATATGTCGAGAGCCAATCAGGGCCGAGAGGGCGCGCCCCAGGCCCGAAAGGGCCTCCCGCGGGCGGGGCCACGGCCTGCATAAACA
>MEWP01000120.1:14905-15047 GCA_001775395.1 candidate division Zixibacteria bacterium RBG_16_53_22
GCTGGATAATTAGATGATTCTAAAGCTCTTCAAATTCCGCCGAGAAGTGGCGGAGGAATTTCGGCTCGTAAGTGATCCGCAGGCCGCGGACCATTTTCTTATTGGCGCCGATCCGCTTGAAGACGCTGGCAACATATTTGAG
>MEWP01000121.1 GCA_001775395.1 candidate division Zixibacteria bacterium RBG_16_53_22
GCTTACCCCGCATATGGCAGGAGTTTGTTTGCGGGGCTGGAAGCCCCGCCTATTAGCACATATGTGCATTATCTATGGGGGCGGACCCGCGTGTCCGCCCGGAATCAGGTATTGATATGCCAACCAATCATCGCATCATTGCCCTTGTCGACATGAACGCCTTCCTGGCCTCGGTCGAGCAGGCTCTTAACCCGTCGTTGCGCGGTAAGCCGGTCGTGGTCGGCGGCGAACCGGGCACAAGAGGCATCGTCATCTGCGCCTCATACGAGGCCCGTAAGCTCGGCGTGCGGTTCGGCACCCCGCTGGCCGAGGCCTACCGCCGCCTTCCGACCGCCGCGTTTCTGAGAGGCGATATCAAGATCTATATCGACTACTGGCGCGCCGTGCAGGAGATATTCGGCGCCTACACCCCGCAAATCGAGCCGGTTTCCATGGACGAGGGGTACCTGGACCTGACGGGCTCGCCCGCCATTAGTAAGGCGGGTTGCCGCAGCCGCTTCAAATCGGTGCGCGAACTCGGCCAGGCCCTAAAAGACGATATCCGCAACCGCCTCGATATCGGTTGCTCGGTCGGTATCTCCACCACCAAAATGTTTGCCAAGATCGCCTGCAATATTCGTAAGCCCGACGGCCTCACCGTCATCGGGCACGAGCGGGCGCTGGCAATGTTGCCCGGCCTGCCGGTCCGCAAACTCCCCAATGTCGGCCGCAAGATCGAAAAGACGCTGGCCGAACTCGGTGTCCATACGGTTGGCGACCTGTTGAAAGTCCCGAGGCCGGTGTTGGTCGAGCTGTTCGGTGTCCGCGGAAACGAATGGCACGACTACGCCCGCGGTATCGACAAGCGCGAGGTCCGACCTGGCCTTCATCAGAAGACGATCAGCCGCGAGACCACGTTCAACGCCGACTCGGTCGACCGCGAGTTCCTCGGCGGCACACTCTACTACCTCCTCGAACGCGTCTGCCAGAAGCTCCGCGAGCTGAACCTTGTCGCCGGGCGGGTGGCCGTCAAGCTGCGCTATGTCGATTACTCCTCAGTCGACGATGTCCGGACACTCGATTTCCCCTCCAACTCCGAGGGCGACATCCATCCCTATGTCACCGCCCTGTTCGATAAGATCTACACGCGTAAAACCGGTGTCCGCCACTTGGGAATCACTGCCGCGAACCTCACGCCGGCCTTCCGGCAGATACAGCTTTTCACAAGTGAGAAATCGTTCGACCTGGCACGCGGCCTCGATAAGGTCCGCGCCCATTTGGGCTACCACGCCATATACACCGGCCGCACCGTGCGCCTGGGGGACAAATTCCGGGAGGTTGTCGATGGCTACGAGCTTCGTACCCCTTCGCTGTCGCAGTAACTACTCGTTCCTCCACGGGGCCGCGAAAATCGAGGAGCTTCTGGAACACGCCGCCCGCTTGGGCCTTGGTGCGCTCGGCCTGGCCGATCTCGGGGGCCTCTACGGCGCGGTGCAGTTTGTAATGAAAGCCCGCGAGTTCGCCCTCAAGCCGATACTGGGTGTCGAGCTCGATACCGCGGCCGGCACGGTGCTATTTTTCGCCAAGGACTTCGCTGGCTACGGCAACCTCTGCCGCCTCTCGACCATCGTCAAGCTCCACGAGCGCACGCCCTGCGTCGATGATATCGCCGCGCATTGCAATGGCCTTGTTGCGGTAGCATTTGCTTCTGCCCATATCAATCGAAATGCCGAACTCGGAATTCCGCAATCCGCAATCCGCAATCCGCAATCGGAAATCCTCACGTCGTTGTCTGAGATGTTTGGAGATGACCTATATTTCGGACTTGTTACGTTCGGGGATGTTACAAGCCGGATACGATTGCGAAAAGCGCTCCGGGCAATCGACAAGCTGGATATCAAAACTGTCGCCGGCAACCCGATCGCCTTCATGACTCCCGAGGATTACCCCACGCACCGGGTCCTGCGCGCCATAGGGGAGATCGTGCCGGTCGACCAGTTGCCGGCCAAAAAATGTGAGGACCCGCAAGCGTATTTCAGGAGCAAGAGCGATTACACGAAGCTATTCCGAGAATTCCCCGAGGCCCTGGGCCATACCGCCGAGATTGCCGAGAAATGCAATCTCGAATTACCTCTGGGAAAACTCAATTTTCCGCAATACGAGAACAAATCCGGCAAGACTAATTCGCGCCTGCTCTACGAGCTGGCTTTCGCCGGCCTGCAGAGGCGCTATTCAAAGCTTAAGGGTGACGCCATATCCCGGCTGGAATACGAGCTCAACGTCATCGAGCGCGCCGGCTTTGTCGACTACTTCCTTATCGTGCATGACATCATCGATTTCTGCCGCCGCGAGCGCATCCCCTGTGTGGGACGAGGCTCGGCGGCATCGTCGATCGTTTCGTACTGCCTCGGCATCACCGAAGTTTGCCCGATCGAGCAGGACCTCTATTTCCCGCGCTTCCTCAACGAGGCCCGGCGGGATCCTCCCGACATCGATATCGACCTCTGCTGGAAACGCCGCGACGATGTCCTCGAATTCGTCTACGAGAAATACGGCCGTGATCGGGTCGCCATGATCGCCACCACCAATACCTTCGCCGTGCGGGGCGCCATCCGCGAGGTCGCCAAGGCGTTCGGTCTCTCCGGCGACGAGATCTCCGATTTCACCAGGCGCATTTCGTCGAATGGAAAGATGAGCAGCATTGAAAATCGCATCAAGACGATCCCCGAGGCCCGTCACCTGCCGATTCACGCCGAGCCGTATAAGACCATCATCGAGATCGCCGCCCGTATCGAGGGCTACCCGCGCCACCTCGGTATCCACTGCGGTGGAATCGTGATTTCGCCAGGTTCATTATTGGACTATGTGCCGCTCCAGCTTGCGGCCAAGGGGATCGCCATCACACAGTACGACATGTATTCAATCGACGATCTCGGCCTGGTCAAGATCGATCTCCTCGGCCAGCGCGGCCTCTCGACAATCGAAGAGGCCCGCGATATCATCGCGGTCAGGACCGGCCGGCGTCCTGACGACATCCCCGAGGGCGATTCCAAGACATATGACTTGATCCGCCGCGGCAAAACAATCGGCATCTTTCAAATCGAATCACCCGGCCTGCGCGCGCTTTTTGTCGCCATGCAGCCGACAGTCCTTAACGATATCACGCTGGCCCTATCGCTGATTCGTCCCGGCGCCTCGGAATCGGGCATGAAGAAAATTTTCCTCGAAAGATTATTCGGCCGATTGCCGGTCGAATACCCGCATCCCAGCCTGGAGCCTGTCCTCAAAGAGACGCTCGGCAATATAATCTATCAGGAGCAGGTGCTAAAGGTGGCCGTGGCCCTGGCAGGATTCACACCCGAGCAGGGCGATTTGCTGCGCCGCTCCATGACCAAGGACCGTTCCAGTCGCGACTTTGCAGAGTTGCGCGCCGCCTTCTTTCGCCAGGCCGCCCGGCGCGGCGTTGGAAGCGCTGTTGCATCCCATGTTTTCGATATGATCGTGCAGTTTGCCAATTACGGCTTCTGCAAGGCCCACGCCGCCACATATGCCATGCTGGCGTATCGCGGGGCATACCTCAAAGCCCACCACCCGGTGGAATATATGGCCTCGATGTTGAACAATTTTGCCGGTTATTACCAACATCGCGTCTACGTGGAGGAGGCCCGGCGTTTCGGCGCCCGCCTCAAGCCGCCCTCTATCGATCGCCCCTCCGATGTCTGTTTCGTCCAGACGGACCCGTTCCGGGTTGATGGTCCCGACCTGCATATCGGCCTGCTTTTCGTGCGCAACCTCTCGCGAAACACGATTGATAATATCCTCGCCGAAAGGAAAAAAGCGCGATTCGCCAGCCTCTTCGATTTCCTGGCCCGCGTCCGGCCCTCGGTCGACGAGGCCGAGAGCCTTATCAAGTGCGGCGCGCTGGATTGCATCGGCCAGACCCGCCCGCAACTCCTCTGGCTCATGCGCGTCTTCGGCGAAAAGCGGCTTAAGATATTATATGACACCCCCACGCTCGAGGGCCTCACAGTCCCGGAGCCGGACCTGGCCTTCTTATCCTCGGGATCCGGGGGACCGTCGCTGCCCGATTACACTATCGACCAGCGCCTGCAGGCCGAGGCCGAAATCCTGGAGATGTCGGTCACGTGCCACCCGATGGAGCGGATTCCGGTGAACAACGGGCGTGTGCGAAGCCTCGACTTGCCGCGCCTCGAGAACAAGCGCGTCCGGATCATCGGGCTGGTGGCCGACCGCAAGCGGATCAAGACCGCCAATGGCAAGCAGATGGTTTTCCTCTCGATGGAGGACCAGTTCGACATGTTCGAGGTCACGCTTTTCCCCGAAATCTACCGGCACGTGGGGGAGAGGATATTCCGCAAGCCGATCCTCGACGTCGAGGGGGTTGTCCAGACCGACATGGGGGGCCTTACCGTGGTGGCGGAGAAAATTGGGGTGGTGGAATGAAATGGGGCACGGGGTGGCATGCTCTGTCCGGCATCTGCCGGACTGAGCATGTTGCACACAACATGCTTACCCCGTCTTCGACGGGGAAAGCACGCCACCCTCGCCTTATGCAAACGCTTTCAAAAGGCTCAAACGCGCCGCCACAAGGTGCAGCGGCGCGCCCAGAATAGCTATATGAATAAGAACCAGTTCCCGATGGTTATATCAACTCGGGCCTTTTAGCTTCTCCCGGATCTGCCGTAACAGCAATACCATTACGAAAATCATCAGCATCGCCGAAAATTCGAATAGCCGGCCGGCGCTATAATGAGTCCATGTCAGGTACCATCCAAAGACATTCAGAACCCTGTCGATAATAGCTATTATGAGAAGAATGAAGGCCACAGCAAAGAATAGCCTTGACAGAACACTTGTCAGTTTATCGATCATTTGTCTATCCTCCAATAATTGGCTAGTTTCTTGTGATCGTTCTAACGTTTTGCATCATCCGAAAGTCAGTGAAATCGACCCTAACGACCCTTATTGTTCCCACACTGTCCTGGAACCACAACTGAACCCATTCCGGGTAGGCGGGTATGGTCGATACAGACACTAGGCTGCCGTAAGATGCTGGAATGCTCGCCAGGTCGATAAACTCCTCGCTTGAAATCGGCGGCGCCATGCGTTCGCATGCCAGAATGACCAGGCATAGGACAAGAACAAGGCCAATGATCACATACCTCTTGGGCATAGCAAGCTCCTTTGTAGCTGATTGTTGAAGGTTTTCTTTATGTAACACCGGAACATTGATATTCAAGCAACAATGGCACAAAATGATTACCTGCCGTAAATTGTCGCATAATTTTAACACCCCCTGATTTAACTCAGGCCGCTAATTCAAGCCACTGATGTCGAAAGGATAAAATTTCTCAGACTTGATATTATATAAATGCCTGTCCGGCCATGTCAAGCGAAAAAGCGGCCGCCCGAGTCAATCTCTTTGGACGACGGAGGTTATAGCCTCCGCGCCGTCAGGAACCCTTTCCTGATGGCCCTTACCGCGTCGGGAATGGGTTCCCGACGCCCCGCCCCCGCCCCACCACTGTCCATGTGCCATCTTCTGAAGGCTGAAAATAAATTATTTCACAATTCAATAAATGCGGACACGGCATGCCGTGTCCCTACGGGGATGAGATGAGCGTTCTGCATTATTCTTGACTCTTCATATCCCGCAGGGTATATTGCCGTTGGATATGCGTGTCACAATTTATTGTGACCGCATGAATGCAGATTTTAATTCAGGCGGGCGTAATTCAGCGGTAGAATGCCAGCTTCCCAAGCTGGACGTCGAGGGTTCGAGCCCCTTCGCCCGCTTTTTTATTTGGGTCCACGTCCGCCACAGGCATTCTTGACAGAATTTCCATCCTGAGTTATGATTCTCATCAAAACTTATAAGCTTGATAGTCTGGAGAAAGGATAGGCAAGTGGAAAGTAAATCAGTGGCGGCAAGTAGCGGCATCAGCCTCGGAACGGCTATAGCAGTCGCCATTTCATGGTCTGTTAATCACTCGATTCTGTGGGCGATTTTGCACGGCTTTCTGAATTGGTTTTATGTGATTTATTATGCGCTTGGATTTGGACATTGAAAATGAGCGTTAGCGGAAAGACGCTATAGTATAACACAATAGTTTTCCGTGCCGTCGGGTCGCCCGACCCGGCGCAAGGCGCCAGGGCCGGAGCTGTCGGGTGAGGCCCCGCATGCTTCGCAGCAGGGGTAAACCACCCGACAGCACATAACCGCGGTTACAAAGAAATTGAATTTGAAGCTTATTGGAGAGGCTGAATTAGGGGCATGAAAATCAGGCTGCCAACAGACAGCCCCATTTATAACACTATACGGTTTGTCTAAATCCTATACCCCGGCGATAGCCGGCTATGGCTGATCCTGAAACTATCAAGCGCGTTATTAAACAAGGTGTCTTTGCAAAGAGGTGGCGCTTTTGGTCTTTCAGACAACCATTCTTTTGTCCGGCTTTTCATTTTCTACAGAAATCTTTAAGTCCCTCATCGCCAGCATGCGGGCCCGCAGCTCATCGTTGTTTTCAATAAGCTGCTCCCTGAATCCCCATTTCGCCAGCCTCCTCGTTCTGATCAGAATGCCAAGGGAAACAAGCATAAACACTACAGAATTGGCAGTCCGAAACAGATACCCGTAATTAAACTGGGAATCCAGAAAGGCCAGGATTCCGAGTGCGAAAAGCACCAGGCTCCAAATGAGCATATGACCTCCTTGCGAATAATATATTTCGACTCTAATAATATCGTCAAAATTAAATGGTCTTTGACCCCTTCAAATTTATTCTTTTGACGTTTTCCATGGAGACAGCCTTCTGCGTCTGATTTGTAGTCGCTCTTTGTTTGCCATCTGGATGATATGGCTGGCAGCACTCGAGAATCCGGGCCCCCGGCATCCTTGACATTCCTACCGCCATCATCTATGATTGCTTTATGTCACTACCCATCGTCGCCATAGTTGGCCGGCCCAACGTCGGCAAATCGACCCTGTTCAACCGCCTGGTAAGAACACACCAAGCCATTGTCGATAACATGCCCGGCGTCACTCGCGACCGCCTCTACCGCCCCACTAATTGGAACGGCGTCGATTTCATGCTGGTCGATACCGGTGGGCTACTGGTCAACGCCGGTGATCCCCTGGCCGCCAGCGTCACCGAGCAGGCTCGCATCGCCATCGAGCAGGCCGATGTCGTCGTCTTTCTTCTTGACACCAAGGTCGGGGTCCAGGATGAGGACCAGCAGATCGCCCGCGAGCTTTTGCGCGCCCGCAAGAAAGTCATTATCGTCCCCAACAAATCCGATACGTCCAATGACGAGATCGACGCCAACGAGTTCTACTCGCTTGGAATTGGTGAAGTCTACCCCGTCTCTGCCGCCAACGGGCGGAATATTGGCGAGCTATTGGATGCAATCGCGAATATGTTGCCTAAAGGCGTTACCGACGAATTCGCGGAGGATACCAAGGTGGCCATCGTGGGACGGCCCAATGTCGGCAAGTCATCGCTGATCAACGCCATGACCGGCAAGAATGTCACCATCGTGGCGCCGATCCCCGGCACCACCCGCGATGCCATCGACACCAGATTCGAAATCGAAGGCGACAAGTACCTCTTGATCGATACCGCAGGCCTCAAGAAAAAGAATATCTACAAGGACAACCTGGAATTCTATACAACCCTGCGTACTTTGCGCGCCATCTCGCGCTGCGATATCGCCGTCGTTGTGCTCGATAGCATCGATGGCCTGGTAGTGGGCGATCTGCGTATCGCGACCGAGGCGGCCGACCTCTTTAAGGGGCTGATCTTCGTTGTCAACAAGTGGGATATCTACGAGAAGGACGAGAACTCGGCCGATGAAATCAGAAAAGCAATCGCCGAGAAGGCCCCGCTTTTCTCCTATGTGCCGGTCCTTTTTGTTTCGGCCAAAACCGGCCTGCGCGTGCACAAGGTCTGGGAGGCGATCCGACAAGTGGCCGAAGAGCGCAAGAAGCGTATCCCCACTGCCGAGCTCAACAAGTTCGTGACCGAGCTTGTCGAAAGTACCCCGCCGCCGGCCAGGGGGGGACGATTCATCCGCATATTCTACGTGACACAGCCTGAGGGCGACCCGCCGACCCTCGTTTTTTTCTCGAACCACCCAAAATATATCGAAATCCCCTATATGCGGTTTCTGGAAAACCGGATCAGGGAACGATACGGCTTTGTGGGGACGCCGCTGAAATTCATTTTCAAGGCGAAATAACGAATGAGGATAGATTGCGACGCCGACATTGAATTATATACAACAATTCCATATCCCTCAGGATGGAAGCGTCTTTTCAGCGACATCCTGAGGGACCTGTTCTAAAGTATGATTACGATTCTTGCAGTTGCAGTCATCGGCTTTCTGCTCGGCTCGATCCCGACAGGGGTCTGGGCCGGCCTGGCATTCAAGAAGATAGATATCCGTCAGCATGGCTCGAAATCGACAGGCGCCACCAATGTTTTCCGGGTGCTGGGGGCCAAACTGGCCGTCGGCGTTTTGGTCGTTGACGTTGCCAAGGGGTTCCTGGCCGCCTATGTTGGCTCGCGCCTTGATTTCGGCGATACGCTTCTGACATCGAACCAACTGGCGATGGTCGCAGGCGTAGCTGCCATTATCGGGCACCTCTTCCCGATTTTCGCGCGATTCAAAGGCGGCAAGGGAGTAGCCACCGGGGCCGGCATGCTCCTGTTTCTGGCGCCGCCGGAGATCGGATTCGCCGTTCTGATATTCGTCATCACGGTCTGGTTGACACGGCTAGTTTCGCTGGGCTCAATACTGGCGACCTTTTTCATCTCGATTTCCTTAATCCTCGAAAAGTATTATTTTGGCTTTCCCCTCGGTAATGAGATGATAGGCCTGGCCGTCGGCCTCCTGGCGATTATCATCTTCACGCACCGGGCCAATATTAACCGGCTCTTGCATGGGCAGGAAAACCGATTCGGGGCAAAATCATGAATCAAAAAACCGCAGGCGTACTGGGGGCCGGTGGATGGGGAGTCGCATTAGCCAATCTCCTTTGCGCCAAGGGGCATGCCGTCAGGCTCTGGGAGTTTGACAGCCGGGCAGCGGACAACTTGCGAGTTAGGAGAGCTCTTCCCAAGAAACTCCCCGGTATCACGCTTTCTTCGGATATCCTCGTCACCAATGATATCACCGAAGCCACTGACGATGCCGACTTCATCTGCCTGGTGGTGCCGTCCCAAACTATGCGCTCGGTCGGGCAGTTGCTCAACAAGTCGAATCTGTCCAAGCGGCCGATACTTGTCAATCTTTCCAAGGGGATCGAGGTCGGAACGCTGAAGCGCATGTCGGAGGTGCTGCGCGAGACGGTCGACCCGGGAAACTATGGCGGGATCGGCACTCTATCCGGCCCGTCGCACGCCGAGGAGGTCGCCCGTAACATCCCCACCGCGGTGGTGGCCGCCTCGGAAAGCGAACAGGCGGCGGCGGCGGTACAGGAGCTATTCATCACGCCGCGATTCCGTGTCTACACCACTACCGACATACTCGGGGTGGAACTCGCCGGTTCGCTCAAGAACATCGTTGCCCTGGCCGCCGGCATGCTTGATGGCCTCGGCATGGGCGATAACACCCGCGGCGCCCTTTTAACACGCGGCCTGGCTGAGATCGCCCGCATGGGCAAGAAACTTGGCGCCGACCCCTTGACTTTCTCCGGCCTGTCCGGAGTCGGCGATCTGGTGACCACCTGTCTCTCGCGCCACTCGCGCAACCGCTTCGTCGGCGAGCAAATAGGCCTGGGACGCAAACTGGATGCAGTCTTGTCGCATATGACCATGGTGGCCGAGGGGGTCGAGACGACCAGGTCGGGATACGCTCTTTCCGCGAAACATGATATCGAGATGCCGATAACGGCGCAGGTCTATAAGGTGCTTTTCGAGGGCAAGTCGCCATTGGAGGCCATAAACGACCTGATGGTCCGCGATCCCAAGGCCGAGAGCATGCGGTGATGGCGGTCTTTCGGCAGAAAATTCCTTGCAAGCCCGGCTAATTTCTATGATATTTACCGTTTAATAAGTGTATAATATATTCTGTTCGCGCGGATTAGCGCAGACGGGGGTCGCGATATTACATGACCGCAAAAAAGGGAAAGCAGACAAGCGTCGATTTCGAAAAATCGATGCAGGAGCTCGAGAAGATCGTTAACGATCTCGAATCGGGCCAATTCACACTGGAAGAATCGATCAACGCCTTCGAAAGGGGCATCGAGCTCTCCAAGGTATGCCAGAAAAGGCTCGAGGCCGCCGAGGAAAGGGTAAAGAAAGTCCTCGAAAAAGCCGGCGGCGAAATCGGCCTGGAGCTTTTCGAGGAAGAGGAAAATTCTAATGGATAAGTTTCTGCCTCTCGTCGATTCACCGGCAGATTTGAAAAAATTGAAAATGGACGATTTGCCATTCCTCGCCGAGGAGATCAGGGAACTGATCCTCGATGTCGTTTCGACCAACGGCGGGCATTTAGGGGCCAACCTCGGCTCGGTGGAGCTGATAACGGCGCTCCACTATATTTACGACACCCCCAAAGATACAATCGTCTACGACGTCAGCCATCAAACCTACCCCCATAAGATTCTAACCGGACGCAAGGACCGTTTTCACACAATCAGGCAGGCCGGCGGCCTCTCGGGCTTTTGCGTCCGAAAGGAATCGGAGTATGATGCTTTCGGCGCCGGGCACGCCTGCACCGCCCTCTCGGCGGCTCTGGGATTTGCCACCGCGCGCGATTTGGCGGGCAAGGACCATAGGGTCATCGCCGTTGTCGGCGATGGCTCCCTGACCGGCGGCATGGCCTGGGAGGGCTTAAACCAAATCGGCGCCTCCGGAAGAAATCTGCTGGTTGTTCTGAACGATAATAACATGTCGATTTCCAAGAACGTTGGCGCCATCTCCAAGTACCTGACCGAGATACTGGCCGACGAACCGTATAATAAGCTCAAGAACGAAGTCTGGCGCCTTTCAGGCTTGCTGCCCAAGCATGAAAAGGTGCGCCACGCCATTGCCGCCCTCGATGAATCGATCAAAGGCATTGTCGTCCCCGGCATCGTTTTCGAAAAATTCGGCTTTCGCTATTTCGGCCCTATCGACGGCCATGACGTAAAGCTGTTGGTCAAGACGCTGGGGCATATCAAGAACCTTCCCGGCCCGAAAATCCTGCACGTCATCACGGTCAAGGGCAAGGGGTATAGTTTTGCCGAGAACGACTCGCTTCGCTTGCACGGCGTCCCCAAATTCGACAAGGTCACCGGCAAAACGCTATCCATGAGCAAATCACTGCCTTATACCAAGGTCTTCGGCGAAACAATGGCTCATCTGGCGGGGGTCAATCAATCAATTTGCGCCATTACTGCCGCCATGTGCAGCGGTACGGGCCTGGAGAAATTCTCCCGAGAATATCCGGCCCGCTTCTTCGATGTCGGCATCGCCGAACAGCACGGCGCCACTTTCTCGGCCGGGCTGGCCGCGGGTGGCCTCAAACCATTCTATGCGGTCTATTCGACATTCCTGCAGCGCGGTTTCGACCAGGTTATTCATGATATCGCCCTGCAGAATCTCCCCGTGGTCTTCTGCATGGACCGCGCCGGCCTGGTTGGTGACGACGGCCCCACGCATCATGGCTGTTTCGATATCTCCTATCTGCGTGCTGTCCCCAACATCGTCATCTTCGCGCCCAAGGATGGCCGCGAATTGCGCGACTCCCTGATGCTGGCCTCTGTTTATAAGGACGGCCCTTTCGCCATACGATACCCGCGCGGCAACGTTCCCGAGGATTCGGTCGAGATGGCGTTCCGGCCGCTCGAACTCGGCAGCTGGGAGGTCATGCGCGAGGGCGCCGACATCGCTATTCTGGCGGTCGGCACCATGGTCTACGAGGCCTGGAAAGCCGCCGACATGCTGACCAAAGATGGCCTCAGCGCCCGCGTGATCAACGCCCGCTTCATCCGTCCGATGGATCAGGAAATATTGGCGGATACATGCGCCAAATTCGATAAAATCGTGACTGTATGTGAAAACGCCGTTCATGGAGGTTTTGGAGACGGTGTCCTGGAGTGGATGGTTGAGAACGGTATCGAGGGCAAATCGATCAAGATCATGGGCATTCCTGATACCTTTATCGAGCACGGTTCGCGCGAGGCTCTGCTTCACGGCATCGGCCTTGACGCCGAAGGCATTGCCATGGCCGCGCTGGAACTTCATCAGCGTACCAGGATCAGGACCGGAACCAAGAAGATTAATTGAAAACAATCGGCATCACGGTCCATATCGATCGTCCCCTGATTAAGGAAACGACCGAACGTATCGTTCGCTGGAGCGAAAAGAATGGCCTGAAATGCCTGATCTGTGTCGACCTGGTCGACTCCACAGCTAAGAATGATTCTCCCATGGTCAGGGAGGATATCTGCAGGGAGTGCGAGGCTATCGTTACGCTGGGTGGCGACGGCTCCATGTTGGCCTCCGCCAGGGCTTTCGGCAAGTACGGTATCCCCATTCTCGGAATAAATCTTGGCAAACTCGGGTTCCTGACCGAGGTCGCCCAGAATCAGGTCGAGGAAGCGCTGACCAGGCTAAAGGAAGATCGGTACGAGATCGATGAACGCATGGCGCTGGAGGCCTTGATCCCCGGCCGTCCAGGATTAATGGCGCTTAACGACGTCGTGGTCGACCATGGCGGCGCCTTCAAGCTGACCAAGATTGACTTGCTTTCGAATAATGTGTTTGTTTGCCCTTATGATGCCGACGGCCTCGTGGTCTCCACTCCTACCGGTTCGACCGCATACTCTTTGTCGGTCGGCGGCCCTGTGGTTCACCCTGCTATCGAGGCCATCGCGGTCAGCCCTATCTCGCCGCACACTTTGACTCTTCGAACCATAATATTCCCGCCCGATGTTGTCCTGACTGTGCGCTCAGGTACCGAGGAAATGAAGCTCCGCGTGGCCGTCGACGGCCAGTTGGCTGGAGAGCTCGAACTCGGCCAGGAGATTTCCATTCGTAAGGCGGATTACAAATTGAAATTGATAAAATTGGAAATCAAATCATATTACGAGGTCCTGCGAACCAAGCTCAATTGGGGAGCCAGGCCGATGTATAACTCCTGATGCTCGCTCGTCTTCATATAGAAAATTTCGCGCTCATAGATAACTTGGACATCGAATTTGGCGAGGACCTCAATGTCCTTACCGGGGCTACCGGCGCCGGCAAATCGATCATCGTCGGGGCCCTCGACATCATACTCGGCGGCCGCGGCTCGGAGGAAATCATTCGCACCGGCGCTGATTCTTGTATTGTCGAGGCCGAGTTCCGCGTGCTCGACAGGCATTTCATGGCCGGCCTTAATGATTCATATGGCATAAACCTTGACGGTGACTCATTGATTATCAGGCGCGAATACAAGCGTCGGGGCGGTGGCCGGGCTTTCATCGAAAGCTCCCAGGTGCCGGTTTCCACACTTAAGGACATCGCCGGTCAATTGGCGGATATACTCGGCCAGCACTCGCATCAAACCCTGCTCGATCCCGCCACCCATTGCAGCTACCTCGACCAATTTGCCGGCCTTGAAAACAAAGTCGACGATCTGCGTGCGCTGTATAATCGGGCCGCGCAACTGCGTGACGAGCTCCTGGCCTCCGACAAGATTGCCAGAGAAATAGGCGACAGGATCGATTTACTTACATTCCAGATCAACGAAATCGAGCGTTCTAAATTGAAATCCGGCGAGGAAGAAAGGCTCAGGGAGGAAAGGAAGCTGCTCGAAAACAGCCGGCGCATCCGAGAGGCCGCCGATTGGGCGGTGCGATCCATTCAAGATGAGGAAGGCTCGGCAGTCGATAAAATCGGCCAGGCCGAGAAGAGCCTGGGCGCCATTGCCGAAACCAGCGAGGCCGTCAAGAAAATAATCGACGCCCTTAAAATTGCAGCCGATACGCTTGGTGATTCGGTCATGGAATTAAAGAACCTGGTGGAGCGTCTGGATGTCGATCCTGCCCGGCTGGAGGAAATCAACGACAGGCTGGCCGAGCTATTCCGCCTTAAAAAAAAGTACGGCCCAACCATCGATGATATCTTGGCATATATGAACAAATCGGCGGCCGAGATGGACGATCTCAAAGCCCGCCAGGCCGACTCCAAGACAATTCAGGAGCGCTACGATAAGTCGATTATTGAATTAAATCGGTTGGCCGCAGAAATTTCGGCCGCCCGAAATAAAGCTGTTCCTCAACTGGAAAAGCTGGTCATCGAAAAGCTCATTCAGATGGGCGTGCCCAAGGCTCAGTTCGTCATCCGGATCGGTTATGCCGATAACGAAAAAGGTCTATATGAAATTAATGGCAGGCGTCTGGCCGGCGATGCCATTGGGTTCGATATTATCGAATTCCAGTTCTGCGCCAATCCCGGCGAAGGTCTCAAGCCCCTGGCCAGGATAGCCTCGGGTGGGGAAATCTCGCGTGTCATGCTGGCCTTGAAAAACGCCTTTCTCAAGAAGAAGGAGACCGCCTGCGAGGTGTTCGACGAGATTGACGTTGGCATTTCCGGCGAGGTTGCCACCAAAGTGGGGCGTCAACTGAAGGAGTTGTCGCGAAAGCATCAAGTTATCTGCATTACGCATCTGGCTCAGATAGCCTCGATGGCGGATCATCATTTCAGAGTTTTCAAATCAACCTCCAGGGGACGGGCCGTCACCCGCGTTCAACCTCTCGATCGCAAGGAGCGGGTCAGGGAGATCGCCAGCCTGATTTCGGGGGAGAAGATCACCCAAAAATCCATCGCCGGTGCCGAGGAGCTCCTGGCAAGCGCCGGCGACGCCGTGTAGCCGATGAATTGGCTCAAGTCCAACATGCCGAATATACTTTCAGCCAGCCGCCTGGTATTGATAATACCGTTTGTATTTGCGCTGGCCCATGACAACTACCTCTGGCTTGCCATAGTCACTGCCATCATCGTTGTCTCGGATTATCTCGATGGTTACCTGGCGCGCCGCCTCGGAGCCGTATCCGATACCGGCAAGGTCCTCGACCCCCTGGCCGACAAGATTTGCACCGCCGTGGCTGCCCTCGCTATGGTTCAATTTCGCGATTTCCCAGTATGGCTGTTAGGGGCCCTGGTGGCCAGGGACATTATTATTCTTCTGGTTGGATTGGTAATACTAAAATCCAAACGCGTCGTGCCTGTCTCGAACTTGATCGGCCGTGTAACCATGGGGATAATGACGGCCTGTTTCGTGATATACCTGTTCGATTTCCGGCCCTTGAAATCGCCGTCGGCTTATCTTACGTTAATAATGATGATAGTATCGTTGCTGTCGTATGGCCGCAACGGTATCAGGACTTTCGCGCGCCATCCGGTCTGACACGGCGGCAATCTCGCGGCGGCGCGAAAAAATGCAACAATGGCCCGGCGAATCGAGTAAACTATCTTGAGGATAGGAGGCTTAATGAAAAAAGTGGTAATGTTTGTGGGCTTGGTTTTTCTTGTTCTTGCATCATCGGCGCTCGCCAAAAAGGAAAAGACCGTCACGCGCCAGGATACCGTGGTAACCGATAGCAAATATGGTTATTCATTCGTGGTCGACAATAACTGGAAGGTCAAGGATTTCAAGGAACCCAGCGTCGAGAGAGCCTTTCTCGAGAAGAAAAACTACTCGGTGAACCGCGAGGCCCAGGCTTTCGGCGGCGACTACACCATCCCGACCGTCGTCATCTTCGCCCAGGAATTCAATGGCGCCGTCGGCGATTTCGAGGCCCTGCTTAGAAAGAGTCTCGATGAGCACAGTTCCGACAACGAAATTATCCAGAAATTAAACCTCCTGCGCGACAGCGAGTATGTCATATCGAACGATCTGGTTATCGATTCCAAACCTGCTCGACAGGTGTTCCTCAAGCGCAATTACAAGCGGCTGCTGTCTCCCAACGCCTACTCCAGCGAATCCCGAGTCGAGCGCCAGGCCGAGCGTTTCATAAACGACCACGAGGTGCATGAGCTGTTTCTTATCAAAATTGATAATATGCTCTATGTCTTTCAAGCCTTCTGCGAGCGCGAATTCTTCGCCAAGGAAAACAGGGATGAATTCGAGTCGATAGCCAACTCCCTGAAATTTTAGAATTCGCGCATGGCCCGGATTGTCTGGTTGAGAGGGGAGCAACGAATATCCCTCAAAACTTATGTTTTTGGGGAAACTCCCGGCCAGCTTTCCTGTTGACTGATCCAGAGTTATTATTTATGATTCCCCGGATGCGAATCAGGAGGATTTATGTGGATAATTAAATCTGCCCTGGGTGTGATTATATTCCTGGCCTTTCTCGGTTTTTCATTCCAGAACTCATACCAGGTGACTACAGTCAATCTTGCCGGCAAACAATACAACTCCATTCCGCTCATAATTGTCTTGTATATTGCCTTCTCGGCGGGGGTGATCTTCTGGTTCATCATCTCGATATTTCAGTATTTCAAGTATACCGGCAAGATCGCCGAATTAAAGAGAAAGAATAAACAGCTCTCGAATGAGATAAAGGCTCTGCGCAACTTGCCGCTGGAGGAGGTCGCCCCCGGCGATCTCGCCTCCGAGCCGCAGGGCAAGGGACGATAATGGCAAATTATTGGATCGTCGCTATTCCCATCGCGCTGGTCGTCATCCTGACTTTCATCGCGCTTTACAGACGTCGCTCCGGCCCCAGCAGGCAGACTGCCATGGAATCTTATGTCGAGGGCCTGCGCCTTCTCACCGCCGGAGATGAGCAAACAGCCTTCGTCAAATTTCGCCAGGCTGTTGACCAGGACACGGATAATATCGACGCCTATCTCAAAATGGGCGACATATTCAGGAGTCGCGGCATGCCCGAAAAGGCTCTCCAGGTCCACCGCGAGCTCAGGTTGAGACAGAATCTCTCTCCCGAGGTCCAGGCCGAGATCGAAAAGAGCCTGGCCCTGGATTATATCAAGTCGGGCATGTTCGACAAGGCCTACGAATCGCTGGAGAAGCTTGTCAGGGATGGGTCCACGAAAAGCTGGGCTGCCGATAAGCTTCTCGGCCTCTATACCAGGGATCGCAAATGGAAGGCCGCCAGCGAGCTTTTCGAAAGCGTGGTCAAGAAGGGGGCGAGGTCCGATGGCGCCTCCATTCTGGTCGGGCTCAAGCTGATGGTCGGGCGCGATCTGCATGACGACTGCGAATATCATAAGGCCAGGCTGATTTATAAAGAGGCCCTCAACCTCGAAAAAACCAACCCCCTGCCGTATCTATATATCGCCGAAAGCTATCTCGAGGAGAAGCGCTCGGAGGACGGCCTGGAGTTTCTCATAAAGCTCTGTCAGGAAGCCCCCAAGTACGCCTATCTCGGATTCCCACTTTTGGAGGAGACCCTCTTCCAGTTGGGGCGATTCGGCGAGATCGAAGATATCTATCGCGGCATTTTGGCCAGGGATGCCGCCAATATCCATACTCGAGTCGCCCTGGCCGGCATTCATGAGAAGAAGGGGGAACTATCGTCGGCAGAGAGCCTTCTGAGAACCGTCCTCGACCTCGACCCGACCAATTCCGTCGCCGCCATAAGATTGGCCAAGATCATGGCAGCCAAGAGGCGATTTGACGACGGCCTTAGCGTGCTCTCCGGCCTGGCCGACAAAATCAGCGTCCGTTCGCAGGAATTCGTGTGCTCAAAATGCGGCAAGAGCCATGCCAAACCTCTTCCGGCCTGCCCGCATTGTGGCTCAATAGGAATTTTTAATTGATACTAATCCTGATCATGATCATGGCCCTGTCGACTCCGTGCCTGGCCGCCGAGATCGACATCAGGCCGCTGTTGGAAAGCGGCGACTACGAGGCCGCCTTTGACCGGCTGTTGAATGCTTCGGATTCGGTTGAGGTCGACGAGAATATTCTATATTACCTCTGTATCACGGCCCCCGCCGGAAAATATGCTTCCGTTTACCTCAAGGATTATACCCAGAAATATCCGAATGGCAAACATATTGCCGAGATCAGGCGAAGGCTCTGCGATTATTATTCGTCACAGGGCATGGACATCACCGCCGGCAAATTGTATCCCGAAACGCCTGAAATAAATTCCCGTAACGCATCGGAAATCTATAAGCTCGCCCTGGCCAGGCAGCGCGCCGGCGAATACGATTCCGCCCATGATATCTATCGGCAGCTGCTCCTTGCGAACGTGGTCGAGATTGAACCATGGGCCATGCTGGGCCTGGCAGACTGCGACCTGCTTGCCGGAAAACACGAAAAGGCCGCCAGAGCTTACGAGGAGATCATTAATCTCGGGACCCAATCAGCAGTTTACCCGCTGGCCCTGCTGGGCCTTTCCGAGTCGTGCCGGCGCGGCGGTGATTCGCAAAAGGCCGGTTTGCATTACAACGCCTATCGTAACGCGTTTCCTCAGGCGCCGCCCGTGGTCGAATTCGAGGCCATCGAGCCGGAGCCCGCGAAAATTGCAGCTCCGCCCAAAATTCCCAGCTCGATCAATGTCGGCTATTATATTCAGGTCGGGGTGTTTGGCAAAAAGGAAAACGCGAAAATCTGCCTGCGGAAATTCCGCAACCTCGGCTACCAGGCGAAAACGGAGGAGTTTAGCGAGGGCGGCCAGCGATTCCAACGTGTCATGGTCGGACCTTACAGGGATGAAAATTCGGCCAGGGATATCAAGGACGATCTCGAAAAAACTCAAGGCGAAAAGTATTTTATCCTTGTGCAATAACGATCTAAGGTCGCCATGAATGCCCCCGAACGGCTGACGCCCTTGCTGAAACAATACTACTCCATCAAGAAGCAGCACCCCGGCCGCATCCTCTTCTTCCGCATGGGTGATTTCTATGAGCTGTTCGGCGATGACGCCGTGACCGCCTCATCCGTTCTGGGAATCGCCTTGACATCGCGCGAACACGGCGATTCCGGCAAGATTCCCCTGGCCGGAGTTCCCCATCATACTCTCAATCGTTACCTGGCCAAAATGCTTCAGGCCGGATTCAAAATCGCGGTGTGTGATCAGGTCGAGGACCCCAGACAGGCCAGGGGGATTGTCAAGCGCGAGGTTGTCGAGGTCCTCACGCCGGGAAGCATCACGCTGGATGGCCTCATCGATGATGACAAGCCCAATTTTCTTGCCTCCTTGAATCCGGTCCGCGATACTATCGGCATGGCCCTGCTCGATATAACCACCGGGCATTTCCTGGTCGACCAATTCGAGCGGACTGCCCTGAGCGAAAACCTCTCGTTTTATAATCCTTCCGAGGTAATCATTCCCGATAGTTTCAAGACCGAACTGGCGAAAGGCATTCCCTCGGCAGCGTGGACTGTGACGCCGATAGATGACTACAGGTTTGACCCGTCGCTTGCATATAACGACCTCCTGACTCATTTCCAGGTTCCCACGCTCGATGGTTTCGGCCTTGGCCAAGTTAATGCCGTTATTGGCGCCGCCGGCGCGGCCTTATCGTATGTTCGCGACCTCAAGGCCGGCAAAGTGGGACAGATCACGAAGATCGTCCGTATTCGCCGCGGCGATTTCATGGAGCTAGATTCCGCCACCATAAGGAACCTCGAATTGGTCGAGACACCATACGAGGGCCGGAAGAATTCGCTCCTTGCCATAATCGACAGAACCTGCAGTCCGGGGGGCGGCCGGCTCCTTCGCAGTTGGATTCTGGCTCCGCTGATCAAGCTCGGCCCCATCGAGGCTCGTCAGGCCGCCGTGCGTGAATTGAAGTCAAGTCCCCAGGTCAGGAAAGGGATTTCCGAGGCGCTTCAGGGATTGCCCGATCTGGAGCGCCTGACATCGAAAATAGCAATGAGAAAAGCCGGGCCGAGAGACCTGCTTTATCTTAAAATGGGTTTGGACAAGGCAACACGGATTAAGGCCCTGTCAGTGACTCTTGAATCGGGGGTACTATCGACCGCGGCGTCGCAAATATCCGATTTCAGCAGCCTGGCCGATCTCATCGCCAGGGCCTTAGTCGATAACCCCCCGGTCACTCTGCAGGACGGCGGCCTCTTTCGCAGAGGATTTTCCCCGGAGCTGGATACGGTCATAGCCTCTATCGATGGTGCCCGCAAATATATTCATGACCTCCAGAATGTCGAGCGCGAACGGACAGGGATACCATCGCTGAAAGTCGGCTACAACAAGATTTTCGGATATTATATTGAGATTACCAATCCTCATTTGTCAAAAGTGCCATCCAGATTTATCAGGAAACAGACCCTCGTCTCGGCCGAGCGTTTCATAACAGAGGAGCTCAAGGTCAAGGAGGAATTAATCCTCAGCGCCGAGGAGAAAATAAAATCGCTCGAATACGAGCTTTTCGACCGGCTCCTGGATTCCGTCTGCGGCTTTGTCCTCCAGGTGCAGGAGGCCGCCGATGCCGTTTCCATATTCGACGTCATGCACTCATTTGCGATCCTGGCCGACCAGGCCGGCTATATAATCCCCGAGCTCGATGATACGCTGGCCATCCATATCGCCGAAAATCGCCATCCTGTTCTCGAAACCATCCTGCCTCCCGGCAAATTCATACCCAACGACGTGGAGCTGAACGGCGATGACAAGAGGATCGGCATCATCACGGGACCCAACATGGCGGGCAAATCGACATTCTTAAGGCAGGTCGGCCTGTCCATCCTGATGGCCCAGATTGGAGCTCCGATTCCGGCCACATCGGCGCGAATTGGCCTTTGCGACCGAATTTTCACCCGCGTCGGCGCCTCCGATGATATTATCAGGGGGCGCTCCACCTTCATGGTGGAGATGACAGAGGCCGCCTCGATCCTCAACAACGCCACCGATCGAAGCCTGATCCTTCTCGACGAGCTTGGCCGAGGCACCTCCACTTACGATGGATTGGCCATTGCATGGTCGTTGGTCGAATATCTCGATAAAGTGAAAGGCAAGCGCGCCCGCACTCTATTTGCCACCCATTATCATGAGCTGATAGACCTGGGCCGGGAATCCCGGGGCATCTTTAATCTCCAGGTCGCTGTCAAACAGTGGCAGGATACAATAATATTCCTATACAAGATCATGCCCGGGGGATGCGACGATTCGTATGGTATCCAGGTCGCCAGGCTGGCGGGGCTGCCGCCCCGGCTCCTGGAACGAGCCCGCGAAATCCTGGCGCAACTCGAATCCGGCTCAACCCCCGGCGGCGGCAGGCGAGACGGCCAACCGGCGACATCCTACCAAATCTCGCTTTTCGCACCCGGGGAAAACAGGCTTCGCGAATTTCTGAACGGAATCGAACCGGATAAATTGACGCCGCTGGAATCCTTGAGTATATTAGAACAGCTCAAGAAGATCGCAACGGAAGGAGAAAGCGGCTCATGAAAATTCCACTGCTTTTAATATCATCAGTCGCTATTGCATCCTCAGTTCAGGTGGCAGAGCGCGCGGCCATAGAATATCCCGTTATTGCCCTTTACGAGAATCAGGACATGCCATCGGGCTTGCAGCCTGCCTACGCCGGCCTTCATTATTCGCTGGCCTTTGTGCCTTCTGAGCTGCTCGAGGATTTCCGGGGCGAGCTCCTCATGCCCCTATCACCGGGTGACTATTATATCATGCGCGTCGCGGCCCCCGAATCCCTGATGGCCGTGTCAGGCAAAATTCCCTTTGTCCTTCTGGGGGAGGATGCCATATTCAAAACCGATCCCGCCGGCGCCGCTACCCTTTCCCGATTTGGATGGGGCCTCACCAGGCTGAGCGAACCGGCCACCGCTCCGAGAACGCCCGCTCCGGGTGGGCCGCCCATGACTGCGCAGGTCGATTCCAACATCCTGGAAATGATTTCGGTGATTACGCCTCAATCATCGCGTCTGATTCTTTCCGACCTCTCCGCCATCTGGAGCCGCAACTCCTATACTCAAGGATGCCGCCAGGCCGAGCAATATGTGTTCGACTATCTGGTCCAGCAGGACTACAGCACCTCCTTTTTTAATTTCCAGTTTGGGGGCGTCAACATGAGAAACGTCATCGGCGAGAAGCTTGGCGAGGTTCATCCGGAATCGATTATTATCGTCTGCGCCCACCTCGATTGCATCAGCGAAACCCCTGACTCGCCGGCTCCCGGCGCCGAGGATAACGCCAGCGGTTGCGCCGTTGTGCTTGAAACAGCGCGGGCATTCAGCCAATTCCCGTGCGATATGACAGTCAGGTTCATCACCTTCTCCGGCGAGGAACAGGGCTTGATCGGCTCCGATCAATATGCCGCCTATGTCCAGAGCCAGGGGGCGCTTGTCGCGGCAGTCCTGAATGTCGATATGGTCGGCTATAGCGGCCCCTATGCCCAGGATATGTATATTTTCAGCGACCACAATTCCTATTCGCTGGGGGCGCTGGGAGCCTCGATAATTTCCGATTATACTAACCTCGATACCAACACCGTCTATAACTATTTCCCTCAATACGGTTCCGATCATTATTCCTTCGCCATCAGGGGGTATCCGGCGATATTCTTCATTGATGCCTGGCTTGATTACGATTGGTATCCATTTTACCATACCTCGGCGGATACGGTTGGAAATCTGAACCTTGCCCAGCAGGCATCGATAGGCCGGGCTGTCGCCGCCATGACAGCGTTTCTATCCAGGCCCGACTTCGGACCACAATATGTCGCCGGCGATGCGAACGGCGATGGCGCCGTTAACGGCATCGACGTTATCTATCTGGTAGGCTACCTCAAGGGATTCGTGCCTGCCCCGGAACCGATCCTCAGAGCTGACGCCAACGGTTCTTGCAGTGTCAATGGCCTCGATGTTGTCTACCTGGTTTCATATCTCAAGGGGACCGGAGCCCCTCCGTTCTATGGCGAGTGCCGATAGAGTTTACATTTGAAACGCCCATATTAATATCACCCGGCCCTCATGTCGATTACCCATCTAAAAGGGGGGTTTAAAATTCCCGACTCATTCTGGCTCGCATGACCGCTTTTCGCCGAACACTACCCTTGTCCCGCAATTTCATTGACTGTACTTAGCGAATATTTTAGACTAATGGCGCACAGCGCCTGATATAAACAGATCGGGGCAATGTGGGAGCTTTGCCAGTCTCGCAAAAGGCTCCATCCAAGCTCGATTTTGGAACGATAGAATGGAGGCAATATGAGTATTATCAGGGACTCCGACAAAGAGGCGATAAAGAAGGAAATTGCCGGTTTGACCGGACCTGTCAAGCTGATAAATTTCACTCAGGAACTGGAATGCCAATATTGCAAGGAGACCAACCAGATCGTCAAAGAGGTCGCCGAACTATCCGACAAGGCAACCGCCGAAACCTACAATTTTGTCACCGATAAGGAGAAAGTCGACAGCTTCAAGATCGATAAAATACCGGCCACCGTTATCATGGGAACCGATGATAGAGGGATAAGATTCTACGGCGTGCCATCAGGGTATGAATTTATCAGCCTTCTCGAGGCCATCAGAATAGTATCATCAGGTAATTCCGGGCTCCAGCAGCGATCGAAGGAAGTTCTCGGCAAGCTCAAGAAACCGCTTCACTTGCAGGTTTTCGTAACTCCCACCTGACCTCATTGCCCCCGGGCGGTCAGCCTGGCGCACAAGATGGCATATGAATCGCCATTAGTCACAGCCGATATGGTCGAGGCCACCGAATTCCCGCATCTGGCGATCAAATACCAGGTGATGGGAGTCCCCAAAACAATTATAAACGAGGAATTACATATCGAGGGCGCCATGCCCGAACAAATGCTAATTCAAAGAATTGAGGAAAAATTCACCTAAAGCGAACTGCGGACCGGCGTATCAAATCCGGGAAAGGAGTCTCCCCGCCATTTATTGTAGTGTATATCGGTCTATATTATTTTCTGTAATTTTTTCTGGACAAAGATATACTGCAATCATATAATCCCCGAGTGTGCCGATATATGATAAAAATCATAATTGCTAATAGCAATTAGCGTGAGAATCGCAATTAAATAACTTGAAAGGCAATTGATCAGTCGTAAACAGGGTAAGCTAAGAGGGAGGTTTCATGCAAAAAAAATTATTTGTCATTCTTGGAATGGCGGCAGTGGCCATGTTCCTGATTATGGGGTGCGAGGGCGAGAGGGGCCTTCAGGGTGAGCCCGGCACTACCACTTGCTTCGGCTGTCACGATAACGATAACCTCGAGATGATCGCCATCGAGCGGCAGTGGCAGCATTCGAATCATGGCATCGGGGCCACTGTCTTCGAAAGCGGCCAATCATGTTCGCGCTGCCACACCGGCCAGGGATTCATATCTGTTCACACCGGCGATGGAGACACTATCGCAGTCGATGAGCCATCGGTCATCCACTGCTTCGTCTGCCACGCGCCCCATGACAACGGCAACTTCAACCTGCGCGTCACCGGCGCTGTCGCCTTTCCGATGGGCGGCACGTTTGATGGTTTCGGCCCGGCCAGCACCTGCGCCGCTTGCCACCAGGCGCGCCAACCCAATCCCCCATATTCCGATGCCGATTCGCTCACGATCCGTTCCAGGCGTTGGGGCCCGCACCATAGCATGCAGGCCGACGTTTTCCTCGGGACGCACGCCTACGTGTTCCCCGGCGTAACACTCGACAGCACTTCGGCCCATAACCAATTGGCCGGGGAAGCCTGCGTAACCTGCCACATGGCGACCCCTGTAGGCGACATAGGCGGCGGCCATTCTATGAATGTAGCGTTCCTCGAAGAGGGCGAGGAGACTGAACTCACCTCCGCTTGCACTGTAACTGGCTGCCATGACGGCGAGGTGGATTTCACATTCGGCTATAACGGCGTGCAGGATAGCGTTGAGGCCCTGCTCGAAACCTTGCGCGGTTTGCTTCTTGAGGATAGCCTGATCACTGAGGATAACCTGGTGAAGGCCAGCTCGTCCAGCCCGCTGGTCGTACCTATGGACGTGGCAGGAGCCATCTTCAATTTCCTGTTCTTCGAGGATGACCGGTCGTTAGGCGTGCATAATCCCGATTATTACTTCAGCGCGCTGAACGCCTCTATCGATTTCATGAACTCCCGACGAATGTTGGCTGCCCATTAGGCCATTCCTCCGAAGATTGACTTAGACCCGCCTCCCACAAGGGGCGGGTTTTTTTATGCTTGGGCCCCCAAAAAAATCAAAACCAAACGAGTAACTTGAAACCCGCAAGCGTAAAAGTAGGGAGATGGCGCTGCTAAGGCGCGGAAAATAATGGGCCAAATTGGCTTGACGGGGACGGCGCCTTCGAGTAACTTATATGTTCCAATAACTAAAGGAGGAGGAACCAGTTGCAGCCGATAGCCATATTTTCATCCCTTTTTCTCAATCCCGATCCCCCGGCCGCCAGAAGCCTCTGGACCGACATTTCCTCGATGACCCTCTTTTCAAAGGTCATCATGACTGTGCTCTTGTTCATGTCGGTGGTTTCCTGGGCGATCATGATCTTCAAATACCTGAGAACCCGAAAAATCCACGCCGAAACCGACCGGTATTTGCGTGAATTCCGTCGCCGCCGCAATCTCGATGACGCCTATGGTTCGGCAGGGCGATTCTCCCTGACCCCGTTTGCCGGCATGCTTCATTCGGCTTATGATGAGATCAGAACCATCACCGATAGGCCGCGATTTTCAGGCAACCCGGTCCCGGCTGTCGGGATCACAAGTTCACAGCTTGAGCTTGTGGCCGATGCCATAGACCGCGCCGGCGCCGAGGAGATCGCCAGGCTCGATCCCGGCGTAATATTCCTGGCCACCACTGCCAACGCCTCGCCGTTCCTGGGGCTGCTGGGAACGGTTGTCGGGATCTACGTGGCGTTTAAGGATATCGGCGCTAAGGGCACCGCCACCCTCGGTGTCGTGGCTCCAGCTATCGCCGAGGCCTTAATCGCCACCGCCGCCGGCCTGGCCGCGGCCATTCCGGCTCTTATCGGGTATAATTACTTTGTCAGCCGCAACCGCATCATGGCCGACCGCATCGACAACTTCAAATCGGAGTTGTTCGCGGCGTTCAAGAAGGAGATGACTCAAGTTGAGGAGATTTAAGCGCGAATACCGTGCCATGGCCGATATCAACATCACCAATCTCGTTGATGTCATGCTGGTGCTTCTCATAGTCTTCATGATCTCGGCGCCCATGATGCAGGCCGGCGTCGAAATCGACCTGCCCAAGGCCACCGAGTCGCCCAAGGATGTCTCCAGCGGCATCGTCATCTCGATCGACAAGAGCCAGACTATTTACATCGATGAATACAAGGTGCCGGCCAATCAATTCGAGGCCCGTCTCAAGACTGTGCGCGATGTCAGACGGAACCGTCCTATCTATATCCGCGCCGACCGCACCGTGCCCTATGGATTCGTAATCGAGCTCATGGCCAAAATTAAAAAGATGGGCATCGACAATGTCGGGCTTGTGACAGAGATGGAAACCAGGTTATGAGATGGGCCATCGCGATATCATTCGTCTTGCATATGGCGGTGCTATCGCTTGTATTTAAGGCTCCACGGGCCGATGTTCGAGCATATCCGAGAAGCATCAATGTCAACCTGATCTCGAGCCCGCCGCCTCTGAAGGGCGTGCAAAATCCGGCTCCAAGCCAGGCAACCGTGCCCCCGCAGAAAAAGGTGCAGAAGAAAGTCGAGAAGCCGCCGGAGGAAACGCGGATGGCGGAAATCAATCAGAAGAAGAAGCCTCGCCGAGAACAGCCCAAGCCCCAGCCCGAACCGCCGAAAGAGGAGCCGCGCCGTGATGAGAAGGCCGAGTCTCGGAGCGAGGGCCTGCCCGAAGGTGTCGAGCTTGGCTCCGAATTCGGCTCTGCGCGCCTCGATGCCTCCGGGTTCGACTCGCCCACCTATTTGAATATCCTATTCGGAAAGATCAGGCGTGAGTGGAACAACCCTTTCGAGGGCGATGAGAGTATTAAATGTGTCATCTTCTTCGTAGTCGGTCGCGACGGCCATTTGCTTGATTCGGCCATCGAGTCGCCCTCCGGCATCGAGGCTTATGACCAGGCGGCGCTACGGGCCGTTCTGGCTACCCGCCCGCCGCCGTTGCCAAACCAGTTTGAATTGGATGAGCTCGGGATTCACCTCGAGTTCAGGTATATTCCTTATGAATAAGAATCAGTCAATGGTAGGAAGGAAAGACGGATACGTGTCTCAGGCATTGTCAATCATGATTAGTAGAATTTTAATATTGGCGCTTATCTTATTGATGTCGGCGGGCGAAAATGGCGTGGCGCAGAAACGCTCTGATGTCGAGGGTCAAATCGTTATCGGCCCTACGGTCGAGCTGATCACGATCGCCGTTGAGGATTTCCGCATGCCGGGCGGATTTCCCATCCCCGATGACAGCAGCCTGGCCGTCAATATGCATCAGGTGCTCATAGACGACCTGCAATTCTCCCTTTATTTCAACGTGGTTCAGCCCGACTCCGCCTTCCTGGTCGATTTTGCCCGGGGCAACATGAAGCTCGATGACTGGATTTATCTCGGCGCCCGCATGCTTCTCGCGGGGCGGATGGAACGTGAGGGCGCCGGCATCCTATTCACCGCCGAGATCATCGATACCTATCGAAACAAAATTATCTATTCCCGCGATTTTGTCGGCGAACCCTCGGCCTATCGATATCTCATGCACCGGGTCGCTTACGATATCCTGCATAACATCGTGGGCGAGGAAGGCCCCTTCTTCTCGAAAATCGTATTCTCATCTACGGCCACCGGCAATTCGGAAATTTATTTTTGTGATTTCGACGGCTACGGCTTGAACCAGGCCACCCATGACAAGTCGATCAATGTCATTCCCAACTGGTCTGTCGATGGCAAACAGATTTATTTTACAAGCTACAAAAGAGGCAACCCCGATCTGTACATTTACGATCTGGCCGCGGGCAAGAACCACTCCTTTTCATCGCGGGCGGGCCTGAACACCTCCGCCGTTCCCAGCCCCGACGGCAATTACGTCGTTGGAACTCTCTCGCTCGGGGGAGACGCCGAAATCTATTTGTTTGATCCCTCGGGACGCATAGTCAAGCGCCTGACCTTTTCGCGGATGATAGACACGTCGCCGACCTGGTCGCCGACATCGAGGGAAATTGCCTTCACCTCCGACAGAACCGGTCAGCCACAGATCTATATCACCAACGTCGACGGTCTCAACACGCGCCGCCTGACATTCTATGGCGATTATAACGACCAGGCCTCCTGGTCGCCGCGAGGCGATATATTGGCTTATGCGAGTCGGGAGCGCGACGGTTTCCAGATTTACACCATCGTTATCACCGGACAGTCGCCTCGCCGTCTCACTGATGTCGGCTCGAATGAATCGCCGTCGTGGTCACCCGATGGCTTGCATATCGTCTATACATCCAATGTCTCGGGCGAGCATAAGCTTATGGTCATGGATTACAATGGGGCGAATAAGCGCGGATTGGGTATCCCGGGGGCTTGCAAGACCCCGGATTGGTCCCGGAATATTCGTTAACTGTAAGGGTGATTTAGCTTGAAATAAGGCTTAAGATAAAAAATGTCGCTTTTTCGGGTAATTACTGTTGATTTATCAAAGGCCGGATGGTATTATTTTCAGTGCTCGAATCATGGATTAGTTTTATCGGAGGGAGGGATACCATAGCGAGTGATAATTGTTTGTCGTTCTGTACAAGTTTTGGAGTGTTACCAGCTCTATGTAACTGATTTCCCAAGGAGGTGCACGTGAAATTCAAACACATCGTATTACTTATAATCGTGGTCGCCCTGGTCGCTGCCATGGGTTGCGGCAAGAAACCGGCGCCGCCCCCACCGGCCCCGCCGCCAGTTGTTGAAGAACCGCCACCGCCGCCACCCCCGCCGGAACCGGAGATCGCTCCCCTGCAGGTCACCACGATCTATTTCGACTATGACAAGTCCGATATCAGATCCGATGCCCGCGATATTCTGGCCCAGAATGCCAAGTCGCTCACGGATCATTCCGAGGCTGTCATCCGGATCGAGGGCCATTGTGATGAGAGGGGCACCGACGAGTACAATATGGCGCTTGGTGAAAGACGCGCCAACGCCGCCAGAGATTACCTGGTCAACTACGGCATCGATGCCCAGAGGATGAGCACCATCTCATATGGTGAGTCCCGACCTGCGGCGCCGGGTCATGATGAAGGCGCCTGGTCCCAAAACAGGCGCGCCGAGTTCACCGTGGTCTCCGAATAATTCCGCGATTTTCATTTTTTTGACCGGGCTCGCATTCGGGCCCGGTTTTCATTTAGGGGCTAAATCACCGTATGCCCGCATTTGGGAATTCTCATGACGAAGGGCATCTAAGCGAATTCCTGGGGCTATTACTAGTTCAAGATTCGCCTCAACTGGCAATCGTTTATGGCGTTAAGGCCTAAAATCCTACAGCAAAAAGAATGTACAAGATGCATTTTCTTTGGCAGCCCCCCGATTAGTAGAGGGACATGCATAAAGCCGAGCCCGGCTGATGTTCTCTCACCACCTGAAGGTAATAAAAGGTTCCGCTCCGCATGAGGCAGAAACTACCCCTTCCGTATGCGGGGCCCACTCCCTATAACTCAACACCAAATCCATGTGAGGGGCAGTTGTCGTCTCTCATTCATACAGCGGGCCGGGGCCAATGCACGCCGATATGTCTGTGGCATCTTCTGAAGGCGGATTAGTTATTATACCAGAACCATATGTATTAAGACTGTGCCATGCCAATTATCTTGACAAGCGGCTTTCTTTCCTATATTTGATTGAAACAATTTGATGAATCAAATTAATAAATGGTGATGATATGAGAAAATTTACGCTGTTGACCGTCCTCGCTTTGATACTGCTTGTAGTCGCCGGATGCGCCACTCGACGGCAGGTGCTGGAACTTCAATTAGAGGTTGAGGCCGTACGCGCCGATCAGGCGCAGATCAAGGCCCAGAACGCCCACCTCGATTCTCTCTTTCGAGCCAATATCGAGCAGTCGCGGCGGGTTAATGCCGATTTCGCCAATTATATCAACCAGCTCGATGAGCGCATGGGGCAGATCGCGGCTCGCCTCGAGGATGCCGTGACTCTCATCAACCGTGCCGCCGGGGCCATGGAATCTCGGGGCGGGCGCCGGCAGCCGGGCGATACGACACAAGTCGACACAACCCGGCAGGCCGGTGGGGTCGATTGCCAGAAGATCTACAACGCCGCCTATTCCGATTTCGTCAAGGAACGATTCGATATGGCGATCAACGGCTTTCGAAATTATATCGAAAGCTGCCCCAATACCGCCCTTTCCGACAACGCCCAGTATTGGATAGGGGAGGGCTACTTCTCGCAGAAACAATACGACAAAGCTCAGCGCGCATTCGAGAAGATGATCGGCGATTACCCGTCATCCGAAAGGCTGGCTGCCGGCAAGCTCAAATTGGGACGAGCTCTCTATGAGCAACGTCAGCGGACCAACGCCAGGAAATATTTTGAGGACGTAGTCAAGAATTACCCCGGCACCGACGAGGCCCAGGAGGCCGCCGCCATGCTGGAACGGTACAGGTAGCCACGTAGCCGGTCAGTAGCCAGATAGCCAATAGTCAGATAGGGGTAACCCATTTCGCTGTTCCGTCAGGTCGTCCATACGGACCCGTCAGGGTAGCTCGAAGGGCGTGACCTGACGGGTTGTTTCATCTAATCCCGTCCACTCTTCATATTGATTACTCCACCAACTTTCCTGATGATATCCCCGCTGCGCAGGCCAAACGCTGTCAAAAGCTCGTCCGGCTTGCCCGATTCCCCGAACCGGTCCATCACTGCCACGTAGTCCATCGGCACGGGATATTCCCGGGCCACCACTTGCGCCACCGCCGAGCCCAGGCCGCCATATATCTGATGTTCCTCCGCGGTCACGATTGCGCCGCATTCGCGCGCGGCCTTGATAATGCAATCCTCGTCAAGCGGCTTGAGCGTGTGCATGTTAATCACTCGGGCTTCGATTCCTGATCGAGCCAGATCCTCAGCTGCCGCCAGGGCCTCGTGCACCATGACTCCGCAGGCGATAATGGCGACATCGCCTCCGTCGCGCATGATATTTGCTTTGCCGAAAATAAAAGGTGTGTTTTCATCGGTGACGACAGGCACCTTTTCCCGTCCGAACCTGATATATACTGGGCCGCTAATCTCCGCCGCCGCTCCGGTGGCCTTGAATGTCTCATAATAATCGGCCGGGATAATCATTTTCATGTTGGGAAGCGAGCGCATGATGGCAATCTCTTCCATTGCCTGATGCGTGGCGCCATCCGGCCCAACCGATATGCCACCGTGCGCGCCACCTATCTTGACATTGAGATTCGAATAGCAGATAGCCACTCGCAATTGATCCGCGGCCCGGCATGACGCGAACGCTCCATATGTCGCAAAAAAGGGAATCTTTCCAACCAGCGACAATCCAGCCGCGATCGTCGCCATATTCTGCTCGGCGATACCGCATTCGATGAATCTTTCGGGGAATTCCCTTGCAAATAGGTCTACCATCGTCGAGGATGCCAGATCGCCCACCAGAACCACAACATTGGGGTTTTCGTGCCCCAATTTAACCAACGCCCTGCCCCACCCTTCGCGGGTGAGTCTGTATTCCCTCCCAGACATATTCATTCCTTGACCGGCATCAATCCTTCGATACTGCTTTCCTCGACCGGCTATCGGTTAACGCCCATCGACCATTTGACATATTTCTTTTCTGTCTGTCGCGGTCGGAGCAAGTCGTCACGACTCGACTCTTACGAGCTCCAACTCGCGAGGGCGGCGTTGCCGGTCCTTCTTAATAATCAGGCCCCGGCGGCCCCGAAAGGTATTCCCTATTGCCTATTGGCTAATGGCTATCTGGCTATTCAGATTAGCCGTTATCAAGCCTCGCGGACCACTCCTCCCATGTTGTTCCCAGCTCTTGAAGCGCCTGCCGCCCTTGCTCCGGCGATGGTGGCTTGCCATGCCACTCGGGCTTGTCCTCCATGAAACTCACACCTTTGCCCATGATTGTATGCGCCAGTATCACAGTTGGCCGTCCTTTCAACGCCCTGGCTCGCTCGAAAGCCTCTACTATCGAATCCATATCATGCCCGTCGATCTCGACCACATACCAGTTGAAAGCCCGATATTTGTCGGCCAGCGGTTCAATTCCCATCACATTTTCGACAAATCCATCGATCTGGGCCTTATTGAAATCGACAATTGCGCACAAATTGTCGAGCTTGTAGTGCGCCGCCGCCATGGCGGCCTCCCAGATGCTGCCCTCCTGTTGCTCGCCGTCACCCATGATGCAGTAGATGCGGCGCTGGTGGCGGTCCATCCTGCTTCCCAGGGCGGCCCCGACCGCGACAGACAGCCCCTGGCCCAGCGATCCCGATGACACCTCCACGCCGGGCGTATCGAGCTTGCTGGGATGACCCTGGCAGTGCCCACCGAACTGCCGGAAATTCATCAGATCGCGGAGTGGGAAGAAGCCGGCCTCGGCCAGCATCGAATAATGCACCGGAGTCACATGCCCGATCGAGAAGAACCAGATGTCGCGCTCAGGCCAGGCAGGATTCATGGGGTCATAATTGGCCTCGTAGAAGGCCAGCGCGGCGCAGAAATCGGCACACGAAAGCGGCCCGCCCGAGTGGCCGCTCTGCGCTTGAATTAACATGGTGATAATATCGCGCCTGATAAAGAGCGCTTTTTCTTTCAGCTTATCGACAGGGTAGAAGAGTCTCGGCAATCGTTACCTCCCACAAATCACGGTATTTGCAGCGAACTCCAAATTAATCGTCGCGGCAAAATAACATGACATATGAATGTATGTCAACCACTTGTAGCCCAGGGGCCGATGAGGCCTCGGGTAAATGGCTAAATAAAAAAGGCCGGCTATTCACCAGCCTCTATTGCTTAGGCATCTGGATGGACGATACTTGTCTGACATCCTGACGCCAAGTGCGATTCATTTAATTATCGTCCCAATGCGGCCCCATCTGACGCGTTCCGGAAGATGGTAAATATTAAATGCCAGGTTCTGCACTATCGAAAACGGATTGGAGGCGACTATTTCCGGCGGTTCGGGGAAACTGGCCTCCGGATCTTTAATTCTCAGTCCGCTTTCTTCCCGATAATATGACTGCCATGACCAGTGAATAATCATAGCCTTGCCGAGCACCAGGTCGCGGTCCAGGAATCCCCAGAACCTCGAATCGGAGGAATTATCGCGATTATCGCCCATGACAAACAGCATTCCCTTGGGCACTACCGTTTCCGGCATGTTATCGCGCTGGCCCTCCGTATACCAAACCTCTCCGGCCCTGGTTCGCACCCATTGCCCCCCGGGAAAATATTTTCTGGCTTGATTCTTATCTGCGTATTGGCCGTGAGGAGGCAGCGACACAAGCCTGCCATCGACATAGACCTGCTTATCGACTACTTTGATCTTCTGACCCTCGACCGCTATGAGGCGCTTGATGAAATTCTGCCTGCGGTCACCGGGGTACTTGAATATGATAATATCGTTCGGCTTCGGTTCGGCCAGAGCTGGAAGCTTGATGTCCGTGAATGGAATCGGAAGTCTCATACCGTAAACAAACTTGTTGGCCAACAAGAAATCTCCGATCAGCAGAGTCCTCTCCATCGATCCCGATGGTATCTTATAGGCCTCGACCACCGAATGCTTTATCATCAACGCCAGAATAAGGGCCACACCCAAAGACTGTACGTAATCCCAGAGCACCTCGAGGAACGTGCGATGCTGCTTGATCTTTTTCGGTTTTTTGGAAAACAAGGCCATCATTTCTCCTTTTCTTAGCTACTTCTACCTCTTGAAAATTCAAAAGGTTGCATAAATCTATGATTTTCGGCCTTCAGGGTCAAGCTCGCATTAAGCCAGAATAAATTCCCTTGAACGCGGGCCGGAGAAGTTGTATTAAGACTTTGATGGCATCGAAACCGGAGAAAAAAGGCCCGCCGGGCCAGCCCAGGAAAGACCTGATTAAAGTAGTCGCCAGCAATCGTAAGGCCCGGCACGATTACGAGATTCTCGAATCGCACGAAGCCGGCATCGCCCTTCTGGGAAGCGAGGTCAAGTCGCTGCGCGACGGCAAGGCCAACCTGAAAGACTCCTATGCGGTCGCCTCAGCCGAGGGCGTTGTGTTATACAACACTCACATCGCCCCTTATGATAAGACCGGCTACGCCGGGCACGAGCCCGAGAGACCTCGCCGACTTCTGCTCCATGAGAAGGAAATTCGCCGGCTAATCTCCCAGACCGCGGAAAAAGGATTGACTTTGATACCTCTGAGGCTCTATTTCAAGGGTAAATATGCCAAGGTTGAGCTCGCTGTCTGCCGCGGAAAACGCCAGTACGATAAGCGCGCCGCCATAGTCAAGCGTGAAACAGAGAGGGCGATTGAAAGAGAAATCAAGCGTCGCCATTGAACCGAGGGGTGGGAATTGCTGTATAATATTGTAGTGCGTGCACTGGTTTTATCAATAATAGTAATTTTACCCACAAGCCTCTTTGCCGGGATACCCGCCGATGGCAAAGAGATGGAGATGCAGACTTACCAAATCGAGGGCGAATCGTATGTCAAATCGTGCGCTCTGGCCGAATTCCTCGGCGGGGATGAGACCATAGATTTTGTCAACAAGAAGGGCCGCACCGATTGCGACGGTTTCAGCCTCGAATACAGCCTCTTTTCCACCTTCATCAAGTCGGGCAATGAGGTTTATAATATTTACAGGCCGGTGGTATTCCGGGATGGCGCCTTCATGGTGCCCCTTCGCTATATGCCCTCGGTCTTAAACCAGGTCTCGAATTTCGAATTTACTCTGTCGGGCAGGAAACTCGAGGTCAAGAAATCGCAGTTCAATGTCACCGGCATCAACGCCTCACAGAAAATGAACGGCCTCCTAATCGAGATTTTGGCCGGCGACAGGCTCAAATACGATGCGCTCAAGACCGATGATAACTGGTTGGTGGTGACTATAATCGATGGCAAGATTGATTCCGCGGCCTTCGCGGGCAGGATACCGGTGAAGTCTATTTATGAGATCAGGACATATCAATTCGTTAATTCCTGCCAGGTCTCCATCAGGCTGCGCCCAAAGGATTTCACTTTCACCTCGAAAGTGAAAGAGGATCCATACAGAATTCAGATTCTTATCAGGGGAGATGGCTTCTCCGATCCCGCCGCGATCATCGAAGATAACAGTTATAACGAACAATCCGACAACCCGATAGATGTCATCATAATCGACCCCGGCCACGGGGGACAGGACAACGGCGCCGTGGGGCCGTCCTCAGCCAGGGAAAAAGATATTGTTCTCAAGATCGCAAAACACCTTTTCAAACTGCTGAGGGATGACGGGCGATTCAAACCGGTGCTTACCAGACAGGACGATGTCTTTGTGCCCCTCTCGGAGCGCGCCGAGCTGGCTAATTCCCTGGGCGGAGACTTGTTGATCTCGATCCATGCCAACGCCGCGTCAAATAAAAAAGCATCGGGAATTATCGCTTTTTTCCTGGCGGAGGCCAAAACCGATCAAGCTCGGGCTACGGCCTCACTTGAAAATAGCTCGATACGATTCGAGAATCTCGAGGACCAGAAGAAATACAATTCGGATATCGATTTCACTTTGCGAGATATGATGCAGTCCGAGTTTCTAAGGGAATCGGCCGACCTGGCCGATATCATTCAATCGAACATGTCTGCTTTGACCGGGCTGGGTTCACGCGGTGTCGACCAGGCCGGATTTTTCGTGCTTGATAAGGCCTATATGCCGGCTATTCTGCTCGAAACTGGTTTCATATCGAACAAAACCGATGAGAAGCGTTTGAAAGATGATTCCTTTCAGAAGAAAACGGCCAAGGCTATTTACGATTCGATAATCGGCTTTAGAGAGAAATATGAGAGACAACAGCGGACATCGCAATAAAGCCATAGGGATTTTCGATTCTGGTATCGGCGGCCTGACGGTCGCCAGGGAGATTTTCAGGCTCCTTCCAAACGAGAATGTCGTTTATTTCGGTGATACCGGGCGATATCCGTATGGTCCGCGCTCGCCCGAAATCGTGCGCAAATTCGCCAGGCAGGATGTTAACTTCCTTATCGAGCAAGGGGTCAAATTCATCGTGGTGGCCTGCAATACCGCCTCGAGCCTGGCCCTCGAATATATCAAACGAATCTACAACGTTCCCATGCTTGGAGTGATTGAACCCGGCGCCAGAGGTGCCATCGAAAAGACAGCGTCCAACAGGATCGGCGTCATAGGAACCCATGGGACCATTAGCTCGAAAGCCTACGATAAATGCCTTCGGGCCCTCGATGGTTCGCTCAAGATATATTCCCGGGCCTGTCCTCTCTTTGTGGCGCTGGCGGAGGAGGGTTATATCGATCGACCCGCCACGCGGCTAATCGCCGAGGACTACCTCAGAGATATCAAGCGAAAAAGCATCGATACTCTTATTCTCGGATGCACCCATTACCCGCTTCTAAAGAAACCGATTGCCGATATTATGGGTCGCGGGGTGCGACTGATTGACTCGGCCGAGGAGACGGCCAGGGCGACCCGCCAGGCGTTGTTGGAATCGGCCTTGACCAGTCCATCGGCGGGGCCCGGCAAGCGGCAGTTTTTTGTTTCCGATTCGCCCGACAAGTTCAAAAAGGTGGGCCAACTATTTCTGGGCAAGAAAATAGGAAAAGTTGGACTGGTGGATATCAATTCCTATTGAGCACCAGCGCTGATAATATAAAATTCATGCCCAAACTGATTCTGGCGACAAACAATTCCCATAAGATTTCCGAGATCTGCGCGATCCTATCCTGCAGTGGCATCGAGATTCTATCGGCAAGGGACTTCCCCGATTTCCCTCAGGTGGAGGAGACTGGCAAGACCTTGGCGGAGAATGCCCTGCTCAAGACCAGGGCCGCCTGGAATAGATATCACCTGCCGTCAGTTGCCGATGATACCGGGTTGGAGGTCGATTATCTGGGTGGTGCCCCGGGAGTCTACTCCGCCAGATTCGCCGGACCGGGCGGCAGCTTCGCCGACAATAACAGAAAGCTCCTTGATCTCCTGAGAGGTGTGCCAGAACACTTGCGGACGGCCCGCTTTAGGACAGTTATCGCGTTTGTCGACCAGGTCGGGGGAGAGCATTTGGTGGAGGGTGTCTTGAGAGGTCGAATTGCCGCAACACCTATCGGGGAATACGGATTCGGTTATGATCCGATATTCCTGGTCGAGGAGACGCGCAGAACCCTGGCGCAGTTTCCCTCGCATGAGAAAAATACGATATCGCATCGCAGTCGGGCGCTGACCAAGATTCGGGCAGTCATCCTTCGGGACCTTACGGGACTTGATTCGATAAACGAGCCTTGACCGGTCGGTCGCGGTATTTTATATTATGCTTTCGACGGGGCGTGGCGCAGCCTGGTAGCGCACTTGCTTTGGGAGCAAGGTGTCGGAGGTTCAAATCCTCTCGCCCCGACATTATTCAAAGGATGATTGATATTAGACGCCCCCGTAGCTCAACTGGACAGAGCAACTGCCTTCTAAGCAGTAGGTTCGCCGTTCGAGACGGCG
>MEWP01000122.1:0-21655 GCA_001775395.1 candidate division Zixibacteria bacterium RBG_16_53_22
GCCCTTGAGCAGGGTCGCAACCCTGGCGCCGGTGATGTCATAAACAGACAGATCGACCCCAGAGGCCTTGGTCAGCTCGAACTCGATATTGGTGCTGGCGTTGAACGGATTGGGGTAGTTCTGCTCCAGGGTGAAATTCCTGGGAACTGCGCCATTATCATCGACACCCAATACTGGCGGCGGCACGTATGTGAGATACAGCATCGGGTTATTGGTAATCGAGCCCTCGCTCTGAGGATATCCGCCGGCGTCCTTATCGTTGACATAGAACAGGTGAATGGAAGTATCGACTTTCTCAGCCAGCGAAGACCAGTGATCCGATTCGCAGTCACCCGGGTCGCAAAGCGGAGTCTGGGTGTTTGTCAGGTTCACGCGGGTGCTCCAGGTAGCGCCATTATCGGTCGACCAATGCAGGTAGATGTCGCCGTTGGCGAAGCCGCCCGCCGAGCAGTCAGTCGAATCCCAACTTGTATAGGTTGCATACAGATTGCTGACTATGTCCGTGCCGATCGACATCTTGGCGTGGGTGAAATTCCAGCCGCCCATGTCGCAGACGTTGGGGAACATGGTATCCTGCCAGATATGTATCTGGCTCATGATTCCGGAGGTGATGTCATAATGCATCAACTGGCTGTCCAGGTAGTAGAGGCTGTTGGCCGGTGTCGGAGGAGTATACTGGGCGGCCCAGATTATGTGCAAATTGTCGTTGTAATCAAACACGGCGTCGAGGTCGGTATAGGCAAACAGCGTGTCGCCGCCCTGGCCGTATTCGGTGACATTAACCTTGCCGTTGCGAAAATCCCAGGTAGTCCCATCGGTGGATAACACATAGTAAACGTCATTTCTCACCTGGACGGTTGTATTTTCCGGATGAGTGTAGACCACGGCCACCTTGTCGGAGACCTTGCTGGCAGTGACAATCGATGAAAGGGTTGTTGTAGTATCGACTACCTGCACGGGTGTCCAGGTAGCGCCGCCGTCGCTGGAACGGATATACATGAAATCGTGGGTAATGGTCCCGGTGGGAGCAGGGTAATTGGCCACGATATGTATATTGCTGTTTCTATCGATGGCGCCATAGGGCCAAATGTATCTGTGAGAGGTGGTAAGGCGATTGGGCGGGAAATAGATATCGAAGAAGCCCTGGCAATTGGCGGCGTCAACGGCCACATAAAGGCTCTCGTTACCTGTCGGAGCCCGGTGGTAAAAAATGGTGGCCTGATCGTTGGGTCCGGCATCGATTGTCGTATAGCCGGCGCCGGAGGCCACAGAGACTTGCTGCCCTGTGCCCGGGGCTAACCAGCCGGTCGGGGTCTTGCAATTGAAATAGACGTGTCTTTGCGTGTTGTTATTGAGGCCCTTCATCCAGGATACATGGATATTCGCCTGGTTATCCACCACAATTCTATTGCCGGTTGAGCCGTTGGTCTGGTAATCGTATTGGGTGATACCGACAGTATCACCGGGGGAAAGGAGCATGCCCGGCATCGAGGGATAATACTCGGCATCCGGGATGATCTCCTGGCCGGTGATCAAAGGGAGATTCGTCGGCATTTCCTTAACCCTTGACAGGTCGGAGGAAATGGCCGCCGAGCATAACACAAGCAAAAACGCGGCCGCAAGCAAAACCGTAATCCTTTTAGTCATTTGATTTTCTCCTTGAATTGGTTAATGGTTCAGTATGCCATTAGCGATTATTATGAATACCACCTCCCTCTGCGTACTAAGCTGTTAATCATATTACCTCTATGCTCGAAAATTATTCCTTTGAAATTCATCCAAGATATCCTCGGCGGGCCCAGCGGAGGCGCCATAGAAATTTTCGAATGCCTTTCGGAAGTTTGAAACGAGATCATCGAGCGTCGGCGTTTCGGGCGATACCTCGGCAAAATTAGTCGCCACCTCCTCGATGCGGCGCCTGATATCGTCGCCCGCCCCGCAGTTCAGGTACCCGGTCAGGTCGATTTTCGGCTTGAACAGCGGCATCGATCCCTGCTGAATCAAGCATCCCTCAAACACTCGCTGAGCCGAAGCCATGAGTTTCCGACCCGCAACCGATATTTCGCCGGAGTCGGCCTGAATAAAACAAGGCCCGTCAGACAGCCTGGGCCTGCCCGAAAACGGCAACCATTGCGCCTTAACCCCCATCGCCTGCAAAGCGCCGGTCAGGACGCTGCTGATTTCGGCGAAGTAGCCGCGGGCCTCGACAGCACCGAGCCGTTTCGTCAGCGGTATGGCCGCAGTGTAACAAAGGTCGTGCCCGTGCAACAACTCGCGTCCGCCGGTCGGCCTCTTGACAACCGGGATATTATCCAGCCGACAGAGCTCCAGGTTGATCCGCCTGGCGATAATCTGGTTGCACCCGATACTGATGGTGGGTTTAGCCCACGTATAAAATCGAAGAAACGGCAGGTCCGGGGGTGACTCCTCTCCCAAGATCCGGTCGATTTGCATGTTATCGGCGCCGGACCAATCGGGAGTAAAGGCGAACCTGAACTTGTATTTAATTGTCAAAGCGCAATACAACCTGCCATTAGCACAAGACCTATGGGATGTTCATCAATGGCTATTTAGGGAATTATCCATCCTCACGATAATTGACAGAGACCATTTCCCGTACAGGATAAGAACTGCGGTCGCCCGCTGAAATGCAACAGCCGAGACCCATTAAAGCAACTTCCAACCCTCATCTAATCAGAAGATTATGTCGTCTATGAACACCTGTCAAGGCATTTTTAATCGATTTTATTTCAGAAGGATCATGCGGCCGACGCCGTTGGCACCGTCAACCTTGTAGCAATAAATCCCTGAGGAAACCGGCGATTCAAAAGCAGGCATATCCCAGAAAATCCTGTTTGGGCCGGGCATTATTGTGATTTCCTTTTGCCCGACTATCTGGCCCAGCAGGTTATAGACAGAAATCACTCCACTGTATGCCCGATCGCGGCCGGAATAAAACCTAATTATGGTCTGCGAATTGAACGGGTTGGGATAATTTCCGGCCGGTTCCATCCTCGCCTGAGGCAACAAATCATTGGTCACGGAGGTCATCGTGGGAATCAACTCGAAATTGATGTCATCGGCCACAGGATCCGTTATCAGATCAATCTGGACCGGCAACGGGTAAATCTCCTTGTCGTAACCATACATGTCGCACATGATGGTATATTGCCCGGGCGCCAGTCCGCCGATTATGGAATAATCCCCGTAAACATCGCTGACAGCATAGGCTATGGGATCGATTTGGCCGAGAGGATAAGCGTAGATCCTGGCGCCTTCGATCGGCAGACCCTGACCGCTGACCCGTCCCACTATAGCCAATCCGTTATCACCGTAATCCTGGGTGATGGCCTCGGTCCTGACACCGCCAAAATCCCTGTCGAGGGTGATGACGTCAGCATCCTGCCAGCTCTGCGCCCTGGAGAAAAAGAACGGAACGATATACGTACTGGAGAACATGAGAAGATATCGGCGCGGGCAAAGGCCGTTTATGATGAATTCGCCGTCGTTATAACTACAGGCCGAACCCAAAATCTCGCCGGTGTCATAATCGATGGCGGTTACGGTTATGTCATTCAATCCGGCGCCGGACAATTCGCCGATTACGACGCCGGATATGGTCAGATCATGCGGCGTGGTATAATCTATCGGGAAATTGATGCCGGCGACCTGCTGCCCCTCGGCGACATTTACAATCTCGGCCTGGCTTTGGTCGTAATGGCTGAAATAATACATCGCTATCGGATCACCGCTGCCAAAGTACTGGGAGTACAGAAGCATTATATAATAGCCGCCGGCCGGGAGATCGATAAAGAAAGTCCCGTCGGCGGCGCTAACGACACTGTCGAGCGCGGGGTCCTCGCGATAATTCTGCCATTGGTAGAAAAGCGCTTTAGCGCCGCAGATACCCTCGCCGGTGGCGACATTATATGCCCGGCCCTGAATTGAACCCTGGCCGACCTGGTCGAGCACAAATGAAATGTTCCCGATGCCGACCGCCTCCGGGACCGATATCGGGGCAGCATCCTCTATCTGCAACACCCCAGGATAATATTCGGTGCTCTTGCCTCTGCCGCGTCCGAGTATCTTGTAGGTGCCCGGGATAAGCCCGGTTACGGCGTAAGCGCTTGGGAAAGGCCCGTCGAGGCTCTGGCTCTTGTGCCAGCCGGCGTATGGCTCGTCGATCTTAATCGCGGTCAAGAGGGCATAATCGATGTCTTCCCCGATATAAGAAAAATTGCCGGAAATCCAGCCGCCGAGATCGAGAGCGATGACAATATTCCGTGCTTCGCCGCCGAACAGATCTATCGGATCAGCTTCCTTGAAAAAGTACTCGTCGGGGTAATATTCCTTGATCAGGTTTTGCTTCTCGGCGGAAACTATATATCGTCCGGCGGGCAATTCGATTCGGAAAATCCCCTGTTCATCGGTATTGGTAACAAATGTGGCACTGCCAACGGGGCTTTGGATGGCAATCTCGGCATCGGCGATAGCGCCGCCATCGTCCTGCCAGACAACGCGGCCGGCGATAAAGCCTTTATCGGCGGCTCCGGCCGTGGAAAAGAAAAGGCCGGAGATGGCAAAACATACCAGTATTAGTCGATACTTGCGCATCCGTCAAAAATATAGTTAAAGGGCCTTTTAATTGCAAGCATTTTTTTAACCTTAAAGCGCGCTGTCGCGGTTCAGGCAATTGCTCATGTTGTAAAGACCGGGCCTTGGTAAGAATACGAATGAGTTACTATAAAGATATACGGAAATTCACATTTTTTTGTTCCTGATAGTTAGCGCTACGCTCGGCGCGGGAGAGGACTCTCACGCCTCAGCCGCCCCTCTTGTAATCTGAGCCGCTCAAGCCAAAGCGGCTCATCAGATGATGGATCTGCGAACGGTCCATTCCTGAGATACGCGAGGCCTCCATGACATTGCCGCCGGCCGAATCGAGAAGATTGGCGAGGAAGAGCTTCTCGATACGCAGCTTCTCGGCCTTTAGCTCGGATTTGGTTCGTGGAGCGGATGGGGCATGCGGACCCCTGACAGCCGGAGCTCTTAGCGACCGGATTTCTGCCGGCAGATCGTCGATTTCAATGGCGTCGCCTTTGAGGAAAATTACGGCTCTCTCACAGACATTTTCGAGCTGACGAACATTGCCGGGCCAGTCGAATATCATGAGCAGGTCAAGGGAGGCCTGCGAGAATCTCTTGGGAGGCAGTTTCATCTTGCCGCAAATCCTCTCGAGGAAATAATTGGCCAGCAGGGGAATATCCTCGAGCCTTTCCCGGAGTGGAGGCAAGTGTATATTCACGACATTGAGCCGATAGTAAAGGTCCTCGCGGAAATTGCCGACCTTGGTCTCCGCCTCGAGGTCTTTGTTTGTGGCCGCGACGATTCTGACATCGATCTTCCTGATCTTATTGTCGCCGACCCTGCGGATTTCGCCCTCTTGCAAAACACGCAATAGTTTGGCCTGGAACGACTTGCTGGTGTTGTTGATTTCGTCGAGAAATGCTGTCCCACCTTCGGCCACCTCGAAGAGGCCCTCCCTATCCGAGCCCGCTCCCGTGAAGGCCCCCTTTACATAGCCAAATAACTCAGATTCAAGAAGAGTCTCGGCCAGCGCCCCGCAGTCCACCGGCACGAAATTATACTTCTTGCGCGGTCCGGCAAAATGTATGGCGCGAGCCAGAATCTCCTTGCCGGTGCCTGATTCGCCCGTTATGACGACGGTAACATTGGTCTCCGCGACCGATTCGGCCATTTTGAAGACCCGCTGCATGGCCGCCGACCGCCCCACGATGTTGCCGAATCCCCAAATCGATTCCACCTGCTTTTGCAGATAAGTATTTTTCTTGAACAGGTGTTCTGCAAGCCGGGCGTTCATTATGGCGATCGCGGCCAGGTCGGCGAAATTGGTCAGAAATTCGAGATCGTCGGCAGTGAATGTCTTGCCGGAACGGCTATCGACATAGACGATCCCCAGGACCTCGCCCTTGACAGTGAGCGGCGCGCAGAGCACCGACGAGATTCTGAAATCGAGCACCGATTGTCTGGCCTCGACACCGCTTTCGGTCCTGGCCAAAAGGAGCGGCTTGCCGGTTCGGGCGACATCCATGGCGCTCGAATACGAGATGGTGGTTTCGCTCAATATATCCTCGTGCGCCAGGTTCCGGGCCACCTTCGGCTCCAGCGCCCGCTCGCTGGATTCGGACCCTTCCGCGAATAACATTATGAATCCGCGCTCACCGCCCAGAGTCTCAAGCGCTAAATCCATAATCTTGTTCAGAAGTGGATCGAGCTCCCTGATGGTGTTGATGGTACGTGTCACCCTGATCAAGACCTCGAGCCTTTCCTCGCGGGAAACCTGAATCATTTTCACATCGCCTTTCTCTTTACGAGGTTCGATCCTCAATGCCGAAAGAAGATTCTCCTGCTGTTTCCGGTCCAACCCCGCCATCGCCGCCGCTATCTCGCCTTTGAGCTTGTCCTCTTCTCTTGCCATTTCGAACTTCTCGCCGCCCGAATTCAGATATGCGATCTTCAGCGCTCTCAGCCTCCAGATTTCGGCGTGCAGATGGAGAGCGGCGGCTTTTCTGATGGCATCGTCAATGCGCGCCAGCCACAACTCGGGCATCTTGCCGCGGCCGAACTCTGCAGTTGCGTTCAGCCTCACTTTAAACGGCTCGCATCTGTCATCAGGTGAAATTTCGATATCGGCTTGCGTTATCTCCGGAAGCCGGATAGCATTGCCAATCAAAAGGGCTCGGCGGCGCCAGGCGGGATCGCCCAAATTTTCGGGGAGCGAGAGATGCTCGCGGACAAATGAAACGGCTTCGTCGATCCGGCCGGTTTCGTATTTTAATTCGCAGGTCAAAGACATGACGGCGGCCAGTTGCTCCATGTCGTTAATCTTGCGCGCAATCTCGATCGATTGGCGGGCTTCACCCTCGGCATTGCCGTAGTCGGCGATGGCAAGATAGGCTTCAGCCAGGCCGATGCGATTGGCCAGCTCGGAACGAGGCTGGCCGATTGCCAGAGAAAGTTCGAGGCCCTCGCGGTAGCTATCGAGACAATTTTTCATTTCACCCCGGCGAAAGTAGAGCAGGCCGAGATTATTCAGGGTGATAGCCTCTGATCCCTGGTCGCCGATTTCCTTGAACTTGGCAATCGCCTCGAAGAAGAATTTTTCGGCCGCCTCGAGACGCCCGCATTCGTTGTTGGTGTGGCCGATATTGAGGAGGTTGATACTCTCGATGCGGCGATCCGAGATTTCGCGAGATAATTCAAGCGATCTGGTGTAGTATTCAAGCCCCTTATCGAATTCATTTCGCGATAAGTGGAGGTTGCCCAGGTTGCCGTAGAGGTTCATGGATAGCCAGAGGAATTTGCGCTCCAGAGAAATCTCCAGGGCCCGGCGATAGAAGTCGAGGGCGCCATTGAAATCTCCCTGCCTTTTGCGAATTATGCCCAGGTAATTCAGCGCGCGACACGAACCCTCGGCGTAATCCACGAAGGAGAATAACTCAAGCGCCTGCAGATAAGAGCGCTCGGCCTCATCCAGTCGCCCCATCTTGTCATAAGCGAATCCCAGAGCGATACGGGATTTGCCGCCGAGCTTTCTTTCTTCCATTCTATCCGCTATTTCCGAGGCTTTCCGGAGGAATTCCGGGGCCTTGTCGATAGCGCCGGTGTGGACAAGATTATTGCCCAGCGCCAGCGCGGCCTCGGCCAGTTCGCGCGGCGGGCCATTCCCGCGGCTGGCGATCGTGAAGGCATTTTCGAGCGGCCCAGTGGCCTCGGCCGGAGATATGAAATCGAGCGCCTGCCCGAGGCCAAGATGGGCACGGCAAAGATCAGATCCGCGTTCGCCGGCGGCGCCCTCATCCTCGATGCATTTGACTGCCGATCTGTAAAATTGGGCCGCTTTCCCGTAGGCAAACACCATTTCCGCATTCCGGGCCGATTCGAACAGGCATTCAAGCGCCGGTCGGCAGTCGCCGGCCATGAGGTAGTGATGGCCTCTGAATTCAGGCCCGGCGCCCTGCCGGCCGTAGTATTCGGCGATGCGTCCATGATATCCTCGGCGGCTGGAATCGGGAATTCTCTCATATGCGGCTCGACGAAATTGGCCATGCGAGAAATCGAGCCGCCGTTCACCGCCAAAGAAAATCCAACTCAAGATTCCCGACTTGACCAGCTCATCGAAATTTCGGCCTACGGAGAGGTCTTGCCCGCCGATGGCGGTGATATCGTCCGGCAAGAAAGAGGCCCCGATAGCCGCTCCAATATCAACAATCGACCTCGGCCCGCGATCGAGCCGTTCGAGCCTGCGGGTCAGGATCGAGAGCACGCCCTGTGGCACGTTTAGTTTCTGGCGCCATTCGGGATCGATCCGCCACCCCGATGGTCCCCGCCCAATAAGCCCCGTAATGGAAAGCTCGTCGATAATTTCAAATGCAAACAGGAAATTGCCGCCTGATTCCCGATTGAGCTCGCCGGCAAATCCCTCCGGCTGATGCCCGGCCCCAAAAATCGCTCTTACGAATTCATCCCAGGTGGCAGAGTCGACTGGGGTAAGCTTGAGAATTCTGTCGCGGAAGACGGCTGTGGGCGGCTGCAGCGGGTCGCCGCCATCTGCCTGGGCAGTACATATGATAAAGGCCACATTTCCTTTGACCGCGGTGTCCTGGGCAGATGCCATCTGGAGGAAATCGAGCGTATCGCTATCGGCCCAATGAATATCCTCTATAACGAAAACAGCATCCGAGCGCGTGGAAAGCTCGCCGAAATAACGAAATAGGTTATCGAACATCCTGGCCCGGCTCGATTTGATTTCGGCCTCCGAAAGCTGGTGGCCGGCTTGATCCGGGAACCTCGCGGGCATGAGCCTCTTCAGATCCGGGCCATAACTTTCGAGGGCTTTCAGTTCGGGATCGAGCTCGGGTATCAGATGGTCGAGGATTTTGAGGATCGGTGAGAAGGGGCGGTGGTCGTTTTCGCGGCAATAGGCGCGATAGAATTTCCGTCCAGTGAGTTGACCGCGAATCCTGAACTCATCTATAAGCGCGCTCTTTCCCACGCCGGATTCACCGGTTATCAGAAGGATGGTGTTCCTGCCCTCCTGCCACCTCAAGCAATGATGATCGAGCCACGCCAATTCGGCGCTCCTGCCGACAAAACCGGCTCCCCGGAATTGATCAACGGGCGCCTTGACATCTCGAGATGTCAGAGCGGCATAGTCCCACAGGACTTGTTGTAGCGAGCCATATCGCTTGCCCGGGTCGACAGCGATCATCTTTTGGATAATGGCTTCGAGCTTCTGACCTCCGTATTCATCGGGCAGGGGTCCGGGCGACGGTATCTCTGTCAATTTTCGAGTCAGGATTTCATCCGGGTTGTGGCCGAAAAGAGGTTGGCCGGTTGTCAGTTCGTAACATATCAGTCCAAGCGAGTATATGTCGGAGCCCGGCCCCATGCCTTGACCAAGAAGCACCTCCGGCGCCACATAAGCGGCGCTTCCAACAGAGCCATAACCTCCGGCCTGCATCATTATCGAGGCCAGACCGAAATCTCCGAGCCGGAAATTGCCGTCCTTGTCTATCAGGATATTTTGAGGCTTGATGTCACCGTGGATAATATCCTGACGATGAATGTAATCCAGAGCCTGGCAGACGGAATTGAAGAATTGAACGAATCTTTCGGGCGGCAGGGTTTTGTGCCTGCTAAGATCGCCGCATTCGGCGTATTCCATTGTAAAATACGATCCACGCTTGGGGTCGATACCATAATCGAAAACCGGTATGAGATTTGAATGCGAGAGGCGGGTCATCAGCACGAACTCACGGCCTAAATCGGTTTTTCCCGCCTGAAGACGTTGGTGCAGGATTTTCAGGCATACGACCTTGTCATCACGGCAGTCGCGCACAACGAAAGTGCTTCCAAAAGCGCCCTGCCCCAATTGCTGCCGGATTTCGTATCTCTTGTCGATCAGCTCCATACGCCAATACCAAGTAAATGGCCTACATTCGAACTGTTACAAAATTCTACAACAGAATATAGTTAATAATTTCGAATTGGCAATGGCGAAATTGAGGTATCGATTATACTTCTCTAAGAATTTGACCTTTAAGAAGTTAGAAGCAGCTATATAAGCTGATCGGCCTGAAGTTTCTCGATAAGCTTGCTAACCACTTCGTCGACCTCACCGCTTATGATTGCGCCGGCTGGCCGGGATTTGGGAGGCTCAACAGATTTGATGGAAATTGATGATTTCAGGTCGACTCCCAGGTCTGATGCTGTCATTTTCTTAATCTCGGCCTTCTTGGCCTTCATCTTTCCCTTTAGCGACGGTAGCCGAGGTTCATTAATCTCCTTGACCACCGAACAGACGGTCGGCAGGGGCGACTCGACGATATCGTAGCCGTTATCGGCAGTTCGCCAGGCTACCACCCGGCCCTCTTCAACAATATCGAACTTTTTGACAAACCCGATTTGTGGCCAGTCGAGGTGGGCGGCCACGGCTGCGGTGACAACCGAGGCGTCATCGTCGTTGGCCTGTTTGCCGGTCAGGACCAACTGGATACCGCCGATTTTCTTTATCGCCTCGGCCAGCACTTTGGCGTTGGTCTGGGGATCGATTGACAGGAAATCGCCCGACTCGACGTGATAAGCCTCATCAATTCCGAGCGCCAGGACATCGCGAAGGGCGCCCTCAGCCGAGGTCCCCCCAAACGTGACGGCCACGGCAGTACCGTTGGTCTTTTCCTTGATACGGAGGGCCTCCTCGACCGCGTACTCATCGAATGGATTTAATATCAGGGCCGAATCGGGCCACTTGATATCGTTGGGGGCCACGGTGACCTCGGATAGTTGCGGGGTCTGTTTAATGAGAACGGCAATTTTCATAGTGCTATTCCTTAAGTCGATCATGTCTAAATTTCGCTCAAAAGATGGGCCCAGGCCCTCCTACTTGATATTTCAGAATCATAAGAATCTAACTGGTTACCAACCTGGGCTAAAAAATCCCTTCTTCCATCTTCTCCTATCAGCGCCAAAACAACAGTTGCCAAAGAAAAGAAGTCAATCACATAATAGTTGTGGCCTATGACAAACTCATTTTGGATAAGCTGGTTTATCTGGGCTTCATCTTCTGAAGCGATTCCCCTTTGGGCGATAAATAAAACTTCGGAGATTTTTCTTTCTCGGATTGCGGGAATCTTTCCCCTGATCTGATTGACGGTCAGGATTCTATCCTTGACTTCGACCGCCAAAATTAATTCGCCGTCTTCCGACAAACACTCCAAGTCGGCCGCTAGACCTGTTGATGCATCAGATGCCGTAATATGAGCACGTTCGACCTTGCTGAATAACTTCATGCGGTCGCCAATTACCATAAAGATGGCGGAGGTTAATGCGAGCAACCTGTCGCCCCCTGAAAGATCATGAAGGAAATCGCCAATAAGCATCATGGCTTTGTCCAGGCTGATTCGCAACGGTGAGGGATATGTAATTTTAATGGTAGCAAGACGATTATAGATTTCTCTTGAAACCTGCCTAAATATGGACATAGTGTAATTGGGATCATCGGCCTGCTCTATAGAATCGAGGACCTTACACAGACAATCCCATACAGTTTTATTTTTCTGCGATTTCCGATATTTGGCTGAAAACTCCGGTACCCGTAAAGGATTATTTACATATGGCTCAGTCGATCCACCCAAAACGCCATTGTTTTGTTGATCAAATGGTACTATCATCTTATGGGCAATTGTTCGCGCATCAAAAGCGCCCTTGCCCCCTAGACTGGCTTGAATACATCTCGAGTTCAATTTGGGATTGGCCAATTTCGCCACGAGTTGTGTTGGTAAAACGTATCTATATGTTTTAACAGGTGAATTTATTGAAGAATTTATACAATGTAAAATATCGTCGTTAATTGACGCCGAAGGATTCTCTTCCGGAGCGGATTCTATTATTTCCTTCCAAATGCGTTCAAGTATATCCGCGCTTTCGGCTATAAAATCCTTGGGCATTTTAATCCAATCAGTAATTCATCCATAGCGCCTCTACCCTGGGCCGCTTTACAGAATGGCAGTTCTTCTCGGGCGCTTCCGTTAGTCGCCATGCTTTGTATAGGGTATCCATTAAATCGCATCTATAACCAGAAATGGCGGCTTTTCCTTTTATTTTCGATAAGGTTTTCGAAAGATCGATATGCTCCGCATCGCTCATTTCAAAACCGTATGCATTTGAATCGCCCCTGGCTTGATGCGGGTAAGGGGGATCGCAATAAAACAAGGTCCCTTTATCGTCGTATAGTCTAATAATATCAATAGCAGGTCTGTTTTCTATCTGAACCCTAAGCAACCTCTCGGCGATGAATGGAAGACCATCCACGCTACCCAACCAACGGGAAACGACGCCGGACATGCCCCCACGACTCGTATTTTTGCAATTAGCCCATCTTCCCAGGGAAGCAGTCTGAGCTAATCCTGTTCTAACTTGTCGCGCCCTCACATAAAACCTACGTGCCCGCTCCAAGTCAGGCAAATGCGGCCCATAATCGGTCACGGCAATGTAAAATTCTTCTCTTGAAAAAGGGGTTAGGCCGATAGCTTCAATAAGCTCTTCCTTATTGTCTCGTAGGACCTTGAAAAAGTTGACGACTTCTCCATCAATATCGTTATAAGTTTCAACGGGAGATGGCTTTCTATTTAGCAATACTGCCGCTGACCCGCCGAAGGGTTCACAATAATGATGGCTTTCAGGCAATAAGGGCAACAGCCAATTCAAATGGCTGTACTTTCCTCCATACCACCCGAAGCTGATTATTTTCTTATTTTTCGAAATGCTTTTAATATTGTTAAAGCTATTGCAATTAATTTCAATAGGCGACGGTTTTCTGCTCATGGCAATAAGTTACCATAATCTTTGTCTGGTGGCAACTGCAAAGAATAATATGCACAAAGCGAACTAGAAAGAATTCAAAGCCCCTCTACTCGTTCGGCTCAAGTTGGGCGTTTTCCTCCATGCGGGCCAGCGATTCGAGAGCCATTTTGGCAGCCTTCTGTTCGGCTTCCTTCTTGGTCGCGCCCTGGCCGCTCCCAAGTTTGATCCCGTCGACCGAGACCGACATAATGAAGGTCTTGATATGATCGGGACCGAGTTCCTCCATGACCTCGTAACGGGGGCTGCCCCGACCCTCGCCCTGCATCCGCTCCAGAAGCTCGCCCTTGTAGTTGAACATGGCCTCATCCTTGATGAGGTTCTCGAAATCCTCGAGCAACACCCTCTTGACAATGGCGGCCGCGGGAGCCAGCCCGCCGTCGAGATAGACGGCCCCGATAACCGCCTCCATGGCATCGGCGATAATAGAGGCTTTGAGACGCCCGCCCGATTTCTCCTCCTCGGAGCTCAGGTAAATGAAATGGCCGAGGTTGAGCTTACCTGCCACTTTGGACAGCATGGCCTCGTTGACAAGGGCGGCCTTTATCTTGGTGAGGTTACCCTCGTTATATTCGGGAAATCTCTTGAAAAGGAACTCCGAGACGACCAGCCCCAGAACGGCATCGCCAAGATACTCCAGGCGTTCGTTGGCCAGGCCGCCGGAAACGCTGGAGCGGTGCGAGAGAGCCTTGGCCAGGATATTTTCGTCCTCAAAAACATATCCCAGAACCGATTCGAAATTGTCCAGGGACTTTGAGCGCTCCCTGGAAAATAGTCTCTTAAAAAATGAGAATGCCATCAGGCGTGATCTTCCAGCCTCCCGACTGCCAGGGTGGTATTATGACCGCCGAACCCGAATGAGTTGGAAAGCGCATATTTGATATCGGCCGGGCGCGCCTTGTTGGGGACATAGTCGAGATCGCATTGCGGATCCGGATTTTCCAGGTTGATAGTAGGGTGGATGGTACCGTGGCCGATTTGAAGTATGGTGGCGACGAGCTCGGCGGCGCCGGCGGCCCCCAACATGTGCCCGAAAATCGATTTGGTCGAATTTACCGGGATCCTATAGGCGCGCTCGCCGAAAACGGTCTTGACCGCCATGGTTTCGGCGATATCGCCCAGATCGGTAGCTGTGCCGTGGGAGTTGATATAATCGATGTCGTCGGGCGTCAAACCGGCATCCTCGATGGCGGCCTTCATGCTCCTGGCGGCGCCATCACCATCGGGGGACGGCGCCGTTATATGATAGGCATCGGCCGACATACCCATACCGAGCAGTTCGGCATAGATCCTGGCCCCGCGGGCCCTCGCATGGGAAAGCTCTTCGAGAATCAGGATCGCCGCGCCCTCGCCCATCACGAAGCCGTCGCGGTCTTTGTCGAACGGCCTGGAGGCCTTTTGGGGCTCGTCGTTTCTTGTCGAAAGCGCCCTGGAGGCGCAAAAACCGGCAAATCCTGTCATGGTGATGCTGGCCTCGGCTCCACCGGTCAAGAGAACGTCGGCCGCTCCCCGCTGGATCAGCATTAAGGCATCGGCGATGGCGTTGCTCGATGATGCGCAAGCCGAGACGGTGGCGAAATTGGGCCCCTTCAGGCCGAATCGAATACTCACCAGGCCGGCGGCCATGTCGGCGATCATCATGGGGATGAAGAACGGCGAGAGTTTGAGAGGCTGGCCCTGGACGATAAGGGTATGCTGTTTCTCGAAAGTTTCGATGCCTCCGATGCCGGATCCTATAACCACTCCGGCCCTTCTCAGATCGATAGAACCGAGGTCAAGTTTCGCGTCGGCAATCGCCTCGCCCGCTGCATGCATCGCATATTGCTGCGACAGGTCCATCCTGCGGGCCTGCTTCTTGTCGACATACTTGTCGGGGTTGAAACCCTTGATCTCGGCGGCGATCCTGGTGGGAAAGGCCGAGGCGTCAAACTTGGTAACAGGGCCGACACCCGAATTTCCAGAGACGAGATTTTCCCAGAAAAGGTCGAGGCTGTTGCCGATCGGGGTAACGACTCCGATACCGGTAATCACGCCCCGGCGGTACTTCTTATTTTCCATCAGCCTTTCTTTTCCTGATGCTTATTAATATAGTCGATGGCCTCGCCGACGGTGGTTATCTTCGATGCTTCTTCCTCGGGAATGGTGCAATCGAATTCCTCTTCGAGGGCCAGGATCAATTCCACCTGGTCCAAGGAATCGGCATCGAGATCATCGACAAAGGATGCCTCGGGAACAACCTTCTCCGCATCGACCCCCAGATTCTCCGCGATAATCTCTTTGACTCTTTCTTCAATTGACGCCATTAAGTCCTCCTTAATAATTAGGGTAGGTTGATTAGATATATCATTCGCTTATTGCCTTACATGAGCATGCCGCCGTCGCAGTTAATCACCAGGCCGGTTAAATACTCCGCCTTGTCGCCGGCCAGGAAGGAAACCACCCTGGCCACGTCCTGTGGAGTCCCGGGCCGCTTGATCTGCAGCATCGACATGTATGCTTCCTTGACCGCTTCGGGAAGCTTCTCCGTCATTTCGGTCTGGATATACCCCGGAGCCACGGCGTTGACCGTGATATTTCGCGAGCCCAATTCCTTGGCCGATGATTTCGTCAGGCCGATCAGCCCGGCCTTGGAGGCCGAATAGTTGGCCTGCCCGGGATTGCCCATCACGCCGACCACCGAGGAAATGTTGATGATGCGGCCCCAGCGGTTCTTCATCATGATACGGGCGGCGGCCTTGGTGCAGAGGAATGCGCCTTTCAAATTGACTGAGAGCACCAGGTCCCAGTCTTTCTCATCGAGCCGGAGCAAGAGGCCGTCGCGGGTGATGCCCGCATTGTTGACCAGGATATCGACCGCGCCGAATTTTCCGACCGCGGCGGCGAACATCCGTTCGACATCCGCGGATTTTGAAACATCGCCGCTGGTGGCCAGCGTCTCAATCCCGCCGCCGGCCAGCTTCTCGGCCGCCTCGGAGGCGGCGTCGGCCATAATATCGGAGATCACTATCGAGCAACCATCGGCGGCCAGCTCGGAGGCAATGGCATAGCCGATTCCCCGGGCGCCTCCGGTCACGAGAGCTGTTCTTCCGGCCGAACTCACGCTTACGGCCTCACACGCGCGTAGAGGTTCATATATTGGTCGAGGCTGTCGAGGGTGTCGACTCCCAGAATCTCGATGTCGGGGTATTCGAGCGACCGCTTGACTGTCCCCTGGAGCACTTTTCCCGGGCCGATCTCGACGAATCTCCTGACCCCATCGCGATACATATTTTGCAGAATCGGGTACCACATCACCGGGCTCAGGATCTGCCGCACGAGTAACTCGCGAAAAGTCTCGCCATCCAATACCGGCTCGGCCGAGACATTGGAATAAATCGGATAGCGGAAGTTCTGGAAAGTCAACTCCGCGATCTGTTTCTTCATTACCTCGGATGATTCCGACATCAATGATGAATGATACGCCCCTGAAACCGGAAGAGGCATGATCCTTTTCGCCCCGGCTTCCTTGAGCCGGTTGCCGGCCTCCTCTACCGCGCCCTTCTCCCCGGAAATAACGACCTGGTCGGGATAATTATAATTGGCAGGCACTACTATTCCATCGACCGATTTAATGATGCTTGCGACCTCATCGTATCCCAGGCCGATTACGGCGGACATGGCGCCGGAGGTCCTGTCGCAATCCTCCTGCATGGCGGCGCTGCGCCTGGCAATGGCGATCAAGGCGTCGTCGAGATCGAGCGCGCCGGCCGCAACCAGGGCGCTGTATTCGCCCAGCGAATGCCCGGCGGCGCTGGATGCGGCCACGAAATTCTCCTTGAGAACCATGCTGATGGCGCAGGAGTGAATGAATATTGCAGGCTGGGTGTTGGCGGTCAGCTTAAGCTTGTCCTCAGGCCCGTCGAAACAGACCTCGGCCAGGTCGAAACCGAGCTTTCCCGCGGCTTTCTCGAAGAGCTCCCGGACAGAATCGAATTCCTCGAATAGATCCCTCGCCATTCCGACATATTGCGAACCCTGACCGGGAAACAGCAACGCCGTTTTCAGTTCATTACCATTCAATTAACGCGGACCCCCATGTAAAACCGGCGCCAAATGCCACCAGAACAATCTTATCCCCGCTCTTGATACGTCCCTCTCGAACAGCTTCGTCGAGGGCGATAGGTATTGAAGCCGCTGATGTATTGCCGTACTTATGTATATTAACGTAGACCCGATCCATCGGAAGTTTAATCCGCTTGGCCGTCGCCTCGATTATGCGAATGTTGGCTTGATGCGGTATCATAAGATCGATGTCTTCACCTCTCAGGCCGCTCCGCTCCAATATGGCAGAGGCGGCCTCGCCCATGGCCTTGACTGCTGCCTTGAATACTTCCGGGCCCTCCATGCGAATATACCTGTCGTCGTGACAGACATTATCCACCGTTAGAGGCACCTTGGTTCCCCCGTAAGGGATTTGGAGCAGATGGGCAAGCGAGCCATCCCCTTTGATGTATGTATCGAGAATCCCGCCGGGCTTTCCGGATGGACTGACAATCGCCGCCCCGGCGCCATCGCCGAAAAGAACACAGGTATTCCTGTCTTTCCAGTTCGTAAAGCGGGACAGCAACTCCACGCCGATGACGAGCACATTTTTCATCTGGCCGGTCAGGATGAATGAGCGCGCGATGGACAGCCCATAGATAAAACCAGAACATGCCGCCACTATATCCATGACGGCTGCATTGGTGGCGCCGAGCTTATCCTGGAGCAGGCAGGCGGTCGACGGCAGCGGCGCATCGGGGCAAACCGTGGCCAGGATGATCATATCGATTTCTTTGGGGCCGATGCCGGCCATTTCCATCGTCTTCAAGGCGGCGTCCCGGGCTAAATCCGAGCCGACAATTCCGGGCGGCGCGATGCGGCGTTCCTTGATGCCGGATCTCTCGGTAATCCATTTATCGCTTGTATCGACCATTTTTTCCAGATCGGCATTCGTAAGCACCTGGTTCGGAGCGGCTGAACCGGTCCCCGTTATTCTGACATATTTTTCCATAATGATTATTGACTTTGTTCTACCTCGGATGGGGCGAAAGAGCCATTGGCAGCCAGCCTGGCCTCGATGAGCCGATTAATTTTCCTCTCCACCATGGTGCGCGCCATTCCGACAGCGTTCTTGATTGCCTTGGGTGATGATTTGCCGTGACAGATTATGGAAACGCCGTTGATGCCCAGAAGAGGCGCACCGCCATATTCCGCATAATCGAGATTCTTTTTTAGATCCTTAAAAGCCGGCGCCAGCAATAGGGCGCCGATCTTGGCCAGGAGGTTGACCCTGACCTGGCGCCTGACAAGCTCGCCCAGGAAGCTGTCGATCGATTCCGCAAATTTCAAGATGATATTACCGACGAAGCCATCGCAAATGACAACATCGGCCTTGCCCTTCAAGATGTCGCGGCCCTCGATGTTGCCGGCGAAATTCAAATCGGCGGCCGACAGGAGCTTGTGCGAGGCTATGGTCAGCTCATTTCCTTTCGATTTTTCCTCGCCGATCGAAAGAAGCCCCACGCGCGGGTTTTCGTTGCCGAAAATTTGCGAAAAGTAAATCGAACCCATCAGTCCGAATTGAAAGAGGTTCTGAGCCTTGCAATCGGAATTGGCGCCGACATCGAGAACCAGCGCGGCGCCCCGCTCGGTCGGGAAGAAAGCCCCGATGGCTGGTCGGTTGACAGCCTGGAGGCGTCCCAGCACGATCAGCGAGGCGGCCATGACAGCCCCGGTGTTTCCCGCCGAGATAAAAGCATCCGACTCGCTCTTCTTCTGCAGGCCCAGGGCGACCACAATCGAGGAGTCCGGTTTTTTTCTGACAGATTCGGCCGCCTCCTCGGCCATATCGATCACCTGGCTGCTGTGAATCACGTTTATGGGCAGCTCGCCGGCATTTAGGTTATTAAGCTCGGCCTCGATCTGCGCCTTATCGCCGACCAGCGTCAACTCCGTGTCATTGCCGTAGGCTCTCTGGGCGAGCACGGCGCCGGCGACGATGGAGAACGGCGCGAAGTCGCCTCCCATGGCATCAACGGCGATCTTGATCTTGCTCGTTTCGGGCCTCACTGAGTTTCGGTGACAGCAACGACCTCGCGACCCTTATACCAGCCGCAATGGGGGCAGATCTGATGCGACAGCTTGGGTTGATGGCAATGATTACATTCAACCAAATTGGGCTTGTCGAGCTTCCAATGTGTCCGTCTCTTGCGTCCCCGCGCTCTGGAATGTCGCCTTTTTGGTAGCGGCATAATACTCCTTTAGAAAAAGATAGAATTCAGCGCCGGCCTTCTCGGCGGCGCATTACCGGCCAATTCGAAAATTATTCATCAAAAAGCTGCTTGAGCGAGTCCCATCTTTCGTCGGTCTTATCCGGGGTGCAGTCGCATTCGGTTTCGTTGAGGTTGACTCCGCACATCGGACACAGCCCGCGGCAGCCTTCATAGCACAGCGGCTTCAATGGCAACTCTAATATGATCGATTCGCGAATTCTATCGGAAATTTCGAATTCGCCTGTAGTTTTCGGCAGAATAACAAAGTCATCGGCGTCGGAGAACTCCGGCTGATTCGAGTCGAGCAACTGAATTACGAACTGGACCCTGGGGTTCAGCTCCATCTCGAAAATATCGAGGCAGCGGGCGCATTCCATCTCGATTGTCGACGAGATCCGGCCCTGAACGATGATCTCATCGCCCGATTTGGCCGCCGATAAGATGACTTCGATGGGTTCCGGGAATTCGAACCCTTCGGCGGCCAATTCGAGGTCCTGCGCGAGCTCGGAAAAATTGAACTCGTTACCCTCGGGCTTTATCAGTCGCAAATCCAACTTCATTGCGGTCGAAATTAACATCCTCTCAATATGTGTGTCAAGGCAATTTTGCCCGCGCCCGGTTAATCGGCCGCGGCGCCAAAGATATATAAAGCCATGAACTTGCATTGCCCATCAGAATTACTATATTTCGCTGAAGCGATGCAACTAATACAATTAGAAAAACGTAATTCAGTCATGAGGAAATCTCTTTTTCCGCATTTCACTTTCTCCAGAATGATTCTAATTTCGTTAATACTTCATAACTTCGCGGCCGGCGGCGATGAATTCAAGCCTAACATGAAACCGAGCCTCTCGGTCCCCCGGACAAATCAGCCGATCGTTATCGATGGCATAATCAATGAAGCCGCCTGGGGAATGGCCGCATGCGCCTCGAATTTCGCCGAATATAATCCCGGCGACATGATCAGGCCGCCGGTCGATACTAAGACCCTCCTGACCTACGACGATGCCAATTTGTACGTGGCATTTATAGCCGAGGATGACCCGAAGTCGGTCCGTGTTTCGATACGCGACCGCGACGAGGCCTGGCAGGACGACAATGTCGGCATCATGCTCGATACCTACGGCGACGCCGCCTGGGCCTATGAGATCTTCTGCAATCCAGTAGGGATACAAGGAGACATCCGCTGGACAAGCGGCAGCGAAGACATCGGATTCGATATCATATTTTATACCGCCGGAATTCTCACCGATTCGGGATACCAGGTCGAGATGGCCATACCATTCAAGAGCCTGCGATTCCCGAACAGGCCGACGCAGATATGGCGGGCGACGTTCTGGCGCAACCATCCGCGCGGGTCAAGAGGCCAATACTCGTGGGCCGCGATCGATAAGAACGTGGCCTGCTTCCCCTGCCAGTTCGGGACATTGACAGGTATTGAGAATGTCAGGCCCGGGCGCGATTTTGCGTTACTGCCATCGGTGACGGGATTTCAGACGGCCACGATTCGCAATGATACGATTCCCAATTCCGGACTGGCATACGACAATATCGACGGCCGGCTTTCGCTGGGTGTGAGGTATTCGCTGTCGTCGAGCTCAACCATCGAGGCCACCTATAAACCCGATTTCAGCCAGGTGGAATCGGATGCGGCGCAGATCGATGTCAACACCACATTCGCCCTTTTCTATGACGAGCGCCGTCCATTCTTCCAAGAGGGCAGCGAACTCTTTTCGACCTGGATGAGCGCCGTGTATACACGATTGATCAACGATCCGTTGTTCGCCGGCAAGATCATCGGGCGAATGAGCCACACCAATTTTGCCGTCCTGGGAGCCCGGGATGAAGAATCGCCGGTCGTGATTCCTCTCGAGGAGCGGGGGTACGTTCTTTCTGCGGGGAAAAGCACCTCGACGATAGTCCGTGTCCGGCATTCGTATTATGAGGATTCATTCGTGGGGGCGATCTTGACGTCGCGGGATTTCGATAGAGGTGGTTCGGGCACGCTGGGGGGTATCGACGGGCGACATCGCATATTGGAGAAGTATGCGTTCTGGTACCAGGGCCTGGTCAGCCGCACGCAGGAGCCGGATGACTCGGTGTTAACTGCGGATATCGAGCAAGAGTATTTCGAGCGCGGCAGGCATACGGCGGCGTTCGATGGCGAGAAGTATTGGGGGCACGGCGGCTATCTGGGGCTCTCGCGCGATTCTAAACTCTGGAATTTCAGCATTGACTACCTCGACAAGAATCCCACGTTCAGGACCAGCAATGGATTTGCGTCACAAAACGACCATCGGGAACTTTCGACCTGGCAGGGGCTGAACCTCTATCCCAATACCAAATGGGTGACACGTTTGACTCCCAATTTGGTGCTCGGCCAGGTCTGGAATTACGATGGCAAACGCAAGGATGAATGG
>MEWP01000122.1:21750-28399 GCA_001775395.1 candidate division Zixibacteria bacterium RBG_16_53_22
GGCGAATCGAGTTGGAGATTGAAAGCAATTTCAGCGATCCGGTCACGCTCGGTTTATGGTACAGCGCCGGACGGACAATTGCCAGGAATCTCGATATCCCCGTTCTCGGGAGGAGCACCGATCTCAGCCTTTGGGGAACGATAAAACCGATTTCGAGCTTCGTCATAAGCCCCGAACTTTCCTATGCCCACATGGATTACCCTGACGGCACGGAGATATTCGAGGGATATATTTTCCGCACCAAGTTCAACTACCAATTCACGCGCGAGTTGATGGCCCGCCTGGTGATGCAATATGATGATTTCGACCGGAATTTCGATATCGAGCCGCTGTTGAGTTACAAGCTCAACCCTTTCACAATTTTCTATATCGGCTCGACCCACGCCTATGAAAAATTCGATCACCACGACGGCTTGACTCAAATCCAGCAGCAGTTCTTCCTGAAGCTTCAATACCTGGTAGGGCTGTAGGGCTTGATTTCAGATATTCATTAGTCTTCAGAAGTTCTCAGTGGCGCAGGGACGAATAAAGTGTAAGAGCCGCTGATTGGCGTTACAATAAAAGGGTCGGGTTCACCGCTCGTCCGGCAACCGCCTGACTTGCTTGATGTACCCGACCTATAATTAATGGGGATGCCATGCCGTGCCTCTACGTAGGGGTCACAGACCCCTGCGGCCCCTACGAAAAGAAGTCAATGCGTTACGCACACTCTACCACTCCTATTGGCTATCTGGCTGTTCCCCCCCGCATCCCCATTGCTTTTCTATATCTCTTATCATATATATGCCTCTGCAATATAAGGAGAAACCAATTTGGAATATTTCACGCGCACCAGGATAGCTAAAATATTGGGACAACCTGACCAGTCCCGCGACGTCATTGTTTTCGGCTGGGTGCGCACCCGGCGCGATTCTCCCAATCTTACATTCTTGGAAATTAACGATGGCAGTTGCCTGGCCAACCTTCAGTTGGTGATTGAGAACCCGGGCGTTTCCCCGAATTGGAGAAAATTAACCTGGGGGCCTCGATCCGGGCCGCTGGGAAGCTGGCGCCGGTGCCGGAGCGCCCGCATAAGATTGAGCTTCACCCGAGTGAGCTTTCCCTGATCGGTGAGTGCCCACCCGACTATCCGCTGCAGAAGAAACGCCACAGTTTCGAGTTTTTGCGCGATATCGCGCATCTTCGTCCGCGAACCAACGCCTTAGGAGTCATGAACCGGTTCCGGTCCAAGATGGCGTACGCCATACACAGGTTTTTCCAGGAGCGCGGCTTCTATTATATCCACACGCCCATTATCACGGCCACCGACGCCGAAGGCGCAGGCGAGCAGTTCTGGGTGACATCGTTTGATCTCAAGAATGTCCCGGTGAAGGAAGACAAGGTCGATTTCGAGCAGGATTTCTTCGGAGCGCAGACATTCCTGACCGTCTCAGGCCAGCTCGAGGGCGAGATCATGGCCACAGCACTGGGGGATATCTACACGTTCGGTCCGACATTCCGGGCCGAGAACTCGAACACCTCGCGGCACGTGGCCGAGTTCTGGATGATCGAGCCGGAGATGGCGTTCTGCGACCTCGACGATGACATGCGACTGGCAGACGAGTTCCTGATGTACCTGTTCCGATTCGCGCTGGAGAGCTGCCCCGAGGAGATGAAGTTCTTCAATGAACGTATCGAGAGGAAGCGTATTGAGACATTGGAGACGCTGGTCAAATCGAAATTCGAGATTATCACGTATACCGAAGCTATAAATATCTTGAAAAAGGCTAAGAAGGCTTTCGACTATCCTATTGAATGGGGCGGCGATCTCCAGGCAGAGCACGAGCGCTACCTCTGCGAAGAACATATCATGGGGCCGGTCATGGTGCGCGATTATCCCCGCCGGATCAAGGCGTTCTACATGCGCCTTAACGACGACGGCAAGACGGTGGCGGCGGTCGACGTGCTTGTGCCGCAGATCGGCGAGATTATCGGCGGCAGCCAGCGCGAGGAGCGGCTGGACATGCTCAAAGAGCAGGTCAAGTTCTTCAACATCCCCGACCAAAACCTCTGGTGGTACTATGACCTTCGCCGCTATGGCACGGTGCCGCACGCCGGTTTCGGCCTGGGATTCTCACGGGCGCTGATGTATATGTCGGGCATGGCCAATATCCGCGACGTGCTGCCGTTCCCGAGAACTCCGAGGAACGCGAAGTTTTGAAAATTAGCGAGCAGCGAATAGCGAGTAGGAAATAGGAAAAAGGGAAGAAGGAAATTAATAGGAGGCTCTTGCAGAGCTTCAAAAGGTGCACCGCGCACCGAAAAGCCGCGGCACACGAGGGCATGTGCCGCGCTCAGGAATATTGAAGGACACAGTAAGCCGTAACCCTCCAAAATATTTGAATTTATGTCGGATTTGAATTTCATCGAAAAAAGCAAGCTCGAAAAGCTCTTCAATATGGGTGGCGGTTATGTTTTGGAATTTTCGAATCGTACCTTCGGCGAATTTGTGACTGAGAGTATACAAAAGAACATATGGGATCAGAAGTATGACTACGGATCTGGTTCGAAGGCCAATCGATTAAGGGCGTTATGGAAAGAAGAGCCTAATTACATAGTCGGTAAATTGATTGCAGATATGCTAGAACATCTGGCAGAGCGCCATAAAGGAATTATCGAAAACGAACTTTTCGGCGATTGTCGCCGCATAGCAGATAGGTTTAGGCAAGGAGCACCTATTCAAGAAATTGAAGCCATAACCCAGGCATCCGGGGATCATAATTTTGATCTTCTGGCAAAATCCGTAAGGCAATCTATCGAGAAAAATGAACCGGAGATGGGATTAGATAGGCTACATACTTTTATCACCAAATACATAAGGCGGCTTTGCGAGAAGCATGGTATTGCAATAGAAAAAGACAGGCCATTACATAGTCTAATCGGAGAATATATAAAGCGCTTGAAGAAAAAGAACCTCATTGAATCCGAAATGACTGAGAGAATTTTAAAATCAAGCATCGCTATTTTAGAAGCCTTTAACCACGTGCGTAACCAACAGAGCCTAGCGCATGACAATCCAATTCTCAATTATGATGAGAGTTTACTAATCTTTAACCATGTGTCAAGCGCCGTAAGATTCATAGATGCACTTGAAGATAGAGTGCACAAGCAAATTGCTCCTCCACAAGAGCTGGAAGATGATGATTTGCCATTTTGACAACCCAGACCGCTGACTACAGGCAATTCTTGATTACAGCTATATTTATCACCGGTAGTGCATAATATGTGAAAGAATCGCCTCTAAGCTGACCTTCAGCGATGGGGCGCTGGCTATCATTATCACAATTAATCTATGTTGAGTATCGGGCGTATTCAAAATGCCCTTCCAACGAGAATCAAAGCGAGTGAAGATCATTTTCCCATGAAAGACCCGGGCCGTCATGACCAATTGACATCACCCCTTCCTAATCCTATCTTTCCATCGTGGACCTTTTCCAAGCCGAATCCAAGGCGCCTTTGGCCGACCGCATGCGCCCGAGAACGCTCGATGAGTTTGTCGGGCAAGAGAAGCTGCTTGGCCCCGGAAGACCCCTGCGCCGGGCTATCGAGGAGGACCGGGTCGGCTCGATTATCCTCTGGGGGCCGCCGGGCACCGGCAAAACAACCATCGCCCGCCTGATCGCGTCGCATTCCAAGGCCCGATTCGTGCCATTCTCGGCGGTAACGTCTGGGATAAAGGAAATCAAGAACATTATTGCCGAGGCGCGCGGCTATGGCCAAACAGGTATATTCCTTTTTATCGATGAGATCCATCGTTTCAACAAGGCCCAGCAGGATGCTTTCCTGCCGCATGTGGAAGTCGGCACCATCCGCCTGATCGGCGCCACGACTGAGAATCCCTCATTCGAGGTCATCGGCGCTCTATTATCGCGATGCCGGGTTTATGTGCTCGATCCACTGTCTATAGAAAATTTGAAAATTATCGTCCAGCGTGCCATGGAATCCAAAGAGCGCGGCCTGGGCGAACTTGGCCTGACGATTGACGATGATGCTCTGATGCAGATCGTCCAGCTTTCCGGGGGGGATGCCCGCAACGCGCTCAACCTGCTCGAATTCACCGCTGAGACGATAGCCGAAACCGAGCGCCGACATATCGATGTCGCGCTGGTTACCGAAGTCGCCCAACGCAAGACAATACTCTATGACAAGGCGGGAGAGGAGCATTTCAACCTCATTTCGGCCCTGCACAAATCGATGCGGGCCTCCGATGTCGATGCCTCGCTGTATTGGCTGACCCGGATGCTGTCCTCGGGCGAGGACCCGCTCTATATCGTGCGGCGAGTCATTCGTTTCGCTACTGAAGATATCGGCCTGGCCGAGGCGCGCGCCCTGCAGATTGCCCTGAATGCCCGAGACGCCTACCATTTCCTCGGCTCCCCCGAGGGCGAGCTGGCAATTGCCGAGGCGGTCGTCTTCATGGCCCTGGCGCCGAAATCGAACTCAATCTATGAGGCCTACGGCGCCGCCCAGAAAACGATCGCCGAGAAGCCGGCCTTCCCGGTGCCGCAGGTGATCCGCAACGCTATAACGTCGTACATGCAGGCCTGGGGCTATGGCGCCGGGTACAAATACGCCCACAATTTCGAGGACGCTTTCGCTTACATGGAATGCCTGCCCGACGAGCTGATCGGCACCCGCTTCTATTTCCCCAGCGACCGGGGCCTGGAATCCAAATTGAAGGAGAAACTGGACTGGTGGCTGGAGAAAATGAAACAGGAGAGGGAGAAGGGAAAGAAAGGGGCTTAAGAGGTTTACGGGTATTCACAGGACTAGCAGAATCAGGTAGGGACACGGCATGCCGTGTCCGCCATAAACATGCGATTAGAGGTAATAATGACAGACAAAGAGAAGATCGATCGAATATCCCCATTTGGTCCAGGAATCTATAATAACATCGATCTGGATCATCTAGTAATTTATGCAGTCGGCCAACTCCAAAAGATTAAAGCGGACCTGTCATTTGAAAATGCCGTAGCGATCACATTCAAGCTGTTCCCAGAGAAATTTTCACTATTGGGTTTTCCTTCATTTCCTGACGCCAAGAGAGTGCATGATTGTCTTTTTCGATGCACATATAAAACAAAGCAATGGTTGGGGGGCAAAACTCGCCAAGGTTTCATTATCACGGAAAGGTCAAGGATTTACATTAAAGAGGCAGATGATCTGCTCAGGGGTCGATTAAAGAAAAAGTCGAAAGCCCCATCAAAAACCAGGAGAAAAGAAGTTATACTTAGCGATGTGAGCACCTCAGCGGCTTTCAGGAAATATCAGGCTGGACTGCGAAATGACATATCGGATGCCGAGTTTTGTTTCTTGCTTCAAGGCACATTGGATTCTTCGCCAGAGACACTGGGGAAGAATCTCATCTCACTGAAGAGGTTTGCAAGCGAGCTTCAAGAACGAAATGTTATGAATTTCCTTATATGGCTTGAACAGAATTTTAGGCACAGGCTGCCCAAAGGCTCGTAGGGGGTAATATTATGAGAAGCGGAGATATTGAAGTTGACCCAAGGCATACCGTTCGCCGCATGCGCACGGCAATGCAAGGAAACTGCATACGCGCTCTTGTTGAGCTAATCACCAACTCCGACGATAGTTACATTCGTTTGGAGGACAAAGACAGGATTCAGGGCGGCAGAATAGATATCCTATACGAAAAGGAAGGTTATTGCTGCCACTTTGGAATTCGTGATCATGCTGAGGGAATGTCGATAGATGATGTCCAAAGAAGTTTCACAAAATATGGGGCGGCAACAAGCGGCCAGGAGGTGGGAATTAAGGTCAGGGGGTATTTTGGCCAAGGCGCCAAAGACGCCATTGCAAGCATGGCCGACGGAAAGGTCTGTACATTTAGAGACGGGGCTTTCGTTGAGTGTCGCCTTTTTATCAAAAATGGCATAGCCAAATATGAGATAGACGAACCCGTTCCCGCTACTGAGGAATTGAGAGAAAAGCACGGGATAGATGTTAATGGCACTATAGCATATTTCATGGTTGGCGGGCAAGAAACCGAGCGAGTTCCACGATTTGAGACTGTTCATAAGGAACTTGCAAATAATTACCTTCTTCGTAAAATCATGACTAATCAACGAAGAAAAGTTGTGCTGATAGATGAAGCTAGTCGGAAAAGAAGACCCTTGAAATATTACTTGCCTATGGGAAAACAATTAATTGACGAAGAGTTTCCCATCTCATGGGAAAAATCAGGAGAATTTCTGATTAAATTTCGAATGTGGCGGTCGGAGAACGAGCTAACTCAGTCCGGAGATATACGGGACGGGGGATTATTGATCGTCGACGAGGAAAACGCAGTGCTTGATATCTCTCTTTTTAAATATGATGCCGAACCACTTGCCGCCAGGTTTTTCGGTGAAATAAAGATCGGGAGGTTCAGAGAACTGCTGGGGGTGGGGGAGGCAGTCCTCAGCGAGGAAAGAAATGGTTTAATCACGCGCCATCCTTTTTGTCAAAAACTTATCTTGGAAATTGAAAGGCGAATCGAAAAAGAAGTAAAGAATGAGAGAGTTCGAAAACAAAAAGAAGAGCAAAGCAAGTTGGATATCGAAGAGCGGAGAAGATACAAAAGGGCTTTTGATATTCTAAATGAGAT
>MEWP01000122.1:28406-28728 GCA_001775395.1 candidate division Zixibacteria bacterium RBG_16_53_22
ACTGAAGCACAGGCCGGGGTAAATCTCGGGCCTCGCGCCACGGATAAGATTGAAGATCCCCCCGATGGATTTTGCCTTTATCCATCATCTGCTCAAATAACGGTGGGAAAGCGCTATAGGTTTGAACTTCGCCTAAGCACGAAAATTGTGAAACATGGCTCAGTCATCAATATCGCCTGTACACATCCGATGCTGCATGCTCCTTGCTCCGAAATACCAATATCTTCCGCCGACGGGACGGGGATATTGCGAAAATACATTACTGTGGAAGGAATGGAATCAAACATCGAGGGTTTTCTAAAAGCATTTACTGATGGCAAAA
>MEWP01000122.1:28742-29105 GCA_001775395.1 candidate division Zixibacteria bacterium RBG_16_53_22
AAGGAATTACTACTTAGCGAAGGGATGGTATTCCAGCCTGAAACTATCACGTTACGCCCAAATCAACCGAGAAGAGTATCTCTTCTTGTGTACATCAAGCTTATTGAGGGGGGCAGCAAGATTAACCTAAAATCAGATAACGATTCAATACATGTGTCAGAAGAGGAAATTGAGGTTATCGAAGCCGAAGCGATAAAACACGTAGCGAAATATGAAATAGAGGTATGGGGGGACGGAGTCGGCCAAGAGGCAATCATAACGGCCGAATATGGACCGTATTTGGCTATACTCGGCGTGAGCGTAGTTTCTAAGGAACTACGAGAAGATAAAGGCCGCTCAGGGATGTTCAATGACCCGGAGTTT
>MEWP01000122.1:29180-33962 GCA_001775395.1 candidate division Zixibacteria bacterium RBG_16_53_22
AATCAGTCATTACCTTGGCGACGGCTGCCAATTCAGAAAGACGCTTCCAGCACAAGTGTTGATAGCTGATCTTGTGGCTGAGAGGTGTTTTCATGAGATCGCGAGAAAAATAATCGAAACCAGAGGGGCAATTCTTAATCCGGAAACGCGCCACGATAGAGAACTTCAAGAAGCATATACTCTGTCGAAAAAGTATGGCAAAAGGATTCATGAAGCGCTTGTTGATCAAAATCTTATGAAAGAAAGCAGACATTGAGCCGTAGGGACACGGCATGCCGTGTCCGTAGATAATAATGGAAAATATTAATTATCCAAATCGTCATACAATTCGCCTGCAAGGTTTCGATTATTCAAAAAACGGCGTTTACTTTATTAACATTTCCACAGTTCAAAAGATTTGTATCTTCGGCAAAATTATAAAAGGCGAGATGGTACTGAATGATATCGGTATCGAAGCAGAAAGATGCTGGAACGAAATTCCGGTGCATTTTCGCGACGTAGCCTTGCTCGAACATAGAGTCATGCCGAACCATGTGCACGGGATTATCGTGATAAAATATATAAGAAAAGCGGACACGGCATGCCGTGTCCCTACGGGGGGCAGATTTGAATCTTTCTCGAAACCAACAGTAAATTCCATACCTACGATTATTCGCTCTTACAAATCGGCCGTAACAAAGGCTGTAAACCAAAAATTCCCTAAGATGGAAAGCCGTATCTGGCAACCCCGGTATTATGAACGTATCATTCATAATTATAAAGAGCTTCAAAATGTAATCAACTACATCAAAACTAACCCCGCCAATTGGGAAAGCGAAACGGGCGATCATATTCATGCTCAATAGCCGTTTCACCCTCCCCATTCTCCTTGCCCTCAATTTCCTGATCAGATTCTTGGGCGCGGTCCGGCCGCTCAAGGTTATCGATGGCCACACCATCCCCGATGATGCTTATATCTGCCTTACAATCGCGCGCAATATCGCCCGAGGCCTGGGACCGCTCTACGGATTCGATTTCACCAACGGTTTCCAGCCGCTGTACGTGTTCCTGATGACCCCGGTATTCTGGCTATTCCCGGGCGATTATGCCGCGCCGGTGCACGCAGGCCTGATTGTCGGAGTTCTCTTCGACACGGTCACGCTCTATCTGATTTACAAGTTGGTTGCCGGACAAAGCAAATCGCAGGCCACCGCAATCTTGATTTCGCTGGCCTGGATATTGGCCTTTTCCGTTATCCGCACCACGCTCAACGGCATGGAGACGGCCATTTCGATGTTTTTCATTGTCCTGGCCTATTATTATTTCCAGAGATTCCGGGATAGTCTAACCGATATGGCAAATCTGAGGCATGGCTTCGTCATTGGTATCATCCTCGGCCTGGCCATGCTGGCAAGGATAGATAACGTCTTCCTGGCGGCGATTCTCCTGCCGGCGATATTTATGATCGGTGTCCGTCAAGCCGGCGGTTTCGCTCGCCCAATCCAAATCACGCTGGCTATCGTCTTGGGCATGGGACTCATATATCTACCCTGGATCATCTATCAATATTATTACACGGGCAGCATAATCCCATCCAGCGGGATGGCGGTGCGCCATATCACGCTGGCGGCATACGAGGACAGCTTTACCACAACAAACTTTCTCATCGCAACGACGCGGATGGGATTGGCGGCTATTGTCAAAGATAATAATCCGATTATTATTCTAACGGCGGTTTTATGTATCGGGCTGATGACGATAGGAAAGCGCGGTGCCTTCCGCCTGCTTCTCGGGCAAATAAAACGGCATAATATCATGCTGGCTTTTTCGCTTTCGCTGTTCATGGCATATATCTTCTACATATTCGGATTCTGGTATTTCAGAAGATATCTTTACCCGGTCACATTCCTGCTTTTGTTGTATCTGGCATCGGCCATAGACATTTTCTTGTCATCGCTGACAAATGAGCGTAAGGCCCGAATATCAGGCATTATGATTGCTGTTTTTCTGGTGACGGCCCTATTATTGAGCCCCACCGCAAAGATAATTTACTGGGACAATGAGACTGAGCCGATTGGGTATATGAACCTGGGCATATGGGCCAGGTCAAATTTCGCCGATTCCACGGTGGTCGGCGGCTGCCAGACCGGCGCGCTCGGGTATTTCGCGGATAATCTCAAGGTCGTCAATCTCGATGGGGTCGTCAACAAACGATGTTACGATGCCCTGTCACAAAAACAGGCCATGGCTTATATTAGGGAGGCGGGCATTGAGTATTTTATCGACTGGATGGATTTTCACGATTTCTTGGTCAAGCATTCGGAAAATTATGGCGTCGATGACCTCCGATTTTTTTATACCATCAAGGGATTCAAGGCTTTTCATAATGAGTGGCATGTCTACCAGGTATGGGGCGAGCGATAAGGCCCGGGAATGACCAGGCACGGAAAATTCATACCTTTCCTGCTGTTGGCGAATTTCGCCCTGCGCCTGATTGTGGCCTTAAGGCCGCTGAAATATATCGATGGCCTGACGCTTCCCGACGATACTTACCTCTGCCTGACCCTGGCCAGGAATATCGCCAATGGGCTGGGCCCGCTCTACGGATTCGATTATACCAATGGATTTCAGCCGCTATACGTCTTCCTGACGGCGCCGCTTTTCCGGCTTTTCCCCAATGACCTTGTGACACCGGTCCATGCCGCGCTGGTCATGTTGATCATTTTCGACACGGCCACGCTCTACCTGATATATAGACTCGTCAGGCGCGAGAGCCTCTCCCCTATCACGCCAGTATTGATCGCCATCGCCTGGATCATAAATCCCTACTCGATGTGGAGCAGCCTCAACGGCATGGAAACGTCGGTTGCGATGTTTTTCGTTGTGGCCGGCTTCTATACCCTTCGCGGCATGATGCTTAAGCGGAATTATTCGACCAAACCCCTCATCTTGCTCGGGATTGTCATGGGCCTGGCGATGCTGGCGCGCATAGACAATTCATTTCTTGCGGTAGCGATTGCCATTTACTTGGCGTTTGTCTGGGCACGAAAAGAAACAAAGGCATCGCAAATAGCACGCCGCCTGGGAATCATGGCGATCGGTGCATTGATAATTTACTTGCCCTATGCCGTTTATCAATTCCACTACACTGGCGATCTGATTCCGGTCAGTGGCGCGGCGGTCAGGCATATGACAATGTCCTGGGGGCTCAGTATATCGTCGCCAGTCATGTGGTATTTGAGGATGTTCACGCAGGCGGCCAAAGTAATGCTGCGATATAACGGCATCCACATCATGCTGGCGGCGGCGCTGGCTTTCATGCTCTGGCGCAGAAACCTGACAGTCGCTCAAATCGGGAGAAAACTCGCGGTCGCAAATCCGCTTCTGTTTTTTGGCGCCGCCATCTTTGCCGCCTATGCTTTTTATATTATGGGGCCCTGGTACTACCCGCGCTACCTTTATCCGATCTCGTTTCTTTTCCTGATTTACCTGGCCGTTCTCTTCGACGCTTATATAGTTGGCTTGCGCAAGCCATCAACTATGAGAATATTGGCCACGGTGTTTGTCGTTGTGATTGCGGTGACAACCATAGCCCGCCCCAGCTACCGGCTCCTCTTTTTCTCGACAGATACGGTGACGACAGGATACATGAATCTTGGCCTGTGGGCGCGCGACCATTTTCCCGACAGCACCGTGGTGGGCTCGTCGCAGACTGGAGCCCTGGGGTATTTCGCGCCCAATCTCAAGGTGGTCAACCTCGATGGCGTCGTCAACAAACGAGGCTATGAGGCGTTGATGCAGAAGCGGGCCATGGATTATATCAAGGAAGCTGGCATCGAGTATTTTATCGATTGGAGCGATTTCCATTATTTTATAGTCAAGCATTCGGAAAATTACAGCCATGACGACATGAGGTTTATGTATTCGATTAAGGAATTCAAGACGGTGCAGAAAGAGTGGCACGTCTCCCGGGTCAAGGACGAGCGATAAGGCCCGGGAATGACCAGGCACGGAAAATTCATACCTTTTCTGCTGTTGGCGAATTTCGCCCTGCGTTTGGTTGTCGCCTTGCGCCCGCTGAAATATATCGACGGCCTGACACTTCCCGACGATACTTACCTCTGCCTGACCCTGGCCAGGAATATCGCCAATGGGCTGGGGCCGCTCTACGGCACTGATTACACCAACGGATTCCAGCCCCTATACGTCTTCCTGACAGCGCCGCTTTACTGGCTTTTCCCAAACGATCTGGTAACGCCGGTCCATGCCGCGCTTATCCTGTTGATAATATTCGACACGGCCACACTATATCTTTTGTATAAGCTGGTCAGGCGCGAGAGCCTCTCCCCTATCACGCCAGTATTGATCGCCATCGCCTGGATCATAAATCCCTACTCGATGTGGAGCAGCCTCAACGGCATGGAAACGTCGGTTGCGATGTTTTTCGTTGTGGCCGGCTTCTATACCCTTCGCGGCATGATGCTCAAGCACGATTATCGGGCCGGGCGCCTTCTATGGCTTGGGATTATAATCGGGTTGGCGTTGTTGGCGCGCATAGACAACGCCTTTTTAGGAGTCGCATTCGCCGCTTACCTTATCCATACCTGGTCGAGGGAAAAAATAAGGGCGTCGTTAGCGATGCATCGCCTGGGAATCATGGCCATCGGCGCATTGGTAATATACCTGCCCTATGCTGTCTATCAATTTCATTACACTGGCGATCTGATTCCGGTCAGTGGCGCGGCGGTCAGGCATATGACAATGTCCTGGGGGCTCAGTATATCGTCGCCAGTCATGTGGTAT
>MEWP01000123.1 GCA_001775395.1 candidate division Zixibacteria bacterium RBG_16_53_22
TAGGGCCAACATTAGAAAATACCCGGTTTTGGAGGGGCGTCTTGTTTGACGCCCCTCTTCATTTTGTTAAATGACTGACAGTCACCGGGCGCGTCGCTGGGGCGGGTAGCACGGCTAAATATCCAGATTGGCCGGCTCGAAATACTCTCGGGGGTGTTTACAGCAGGGGCATTTGGCAGGCGGCTCGGTCCCCTCGTGCACGTATCCGCAAACACTGCATTTCCATTTGATGGGGGTCTCGCGTTTGTAGACGGTTCCGCCTTTCACCATTTCCAGCAATTTCTCATAACGCTTTCTGTGATGGGCCTCGATCTTCGCGATCATGCGGAACAAGGCGGCGGCTGCTTTATTTCCTTCCTCCTCGGCAGTCTTGGCAAATTCCGGATACATTTGAATCGTTTCATAATTTTCGCCTACTATGGCGGCCTCGAGATTCGTGGCTGTATTGCCCAACCCGCCCAAGAGATCAAATTCGTCTTTGGCATGACGGCGTTCATTCTCGGCGGTCTCCTCGAATATCCTGGCGATATAATGGTAGCCTTCCTTCCTGGCGATCTGGGCGAAATATGTGTACTTATTGCGCGCCTGCGATTCCCCGGCAAAGGCGGCTTTCAAGTTATCATCGGTCTTGCTCATTTCCTGCTCCTTTCAACCACACGAATAACGTCAGTATAAATTAACAATATAAATGCATGTGAGCATCATGTCTCATCGAGCCCCACCTGTCGGCCCCGATGTCACCGTATCGATAATTATTCGGCAATCTCACGCGCCTGTCAAGATAATACTGCGATTGAGATGGCAGTGACTGCCATGATCCGGCGCCCATTAAATAATAATCTATTAATATCGCCCTTCGGCGGAGAAGGCGGATACCATGCCGGGATGGCGATTTTCTGGCTCGTCGAGGGTGATATTTATTATCCATGAGCATATTAAGAGACTTGACTTTGTGGCCGAAAACTTTATTTTAGAAAACTTGACGAGAACATATTCCCCGGTAGCTCAGCTGGCAGAGCAAGTGGCTGTTAACCACTGGGTCGCTGGTTCGAATCCGGCCCGGGGAGTAAACAGTCCACGTATCGATTTTGGTTTAAATACTAATCAAAACCGTCTCTTAACTCAAACCCTCCGTCTGTCCAGATTCAGTTGACGTCAAACAGCCTGATATGTCTTGACTAATATTACTAGCGGGGGGGCGCTTTGAGGAGGAAAAAATGACGTGCAACCGCTTGGGCCCTCTTTCGAATCAATCTGCGATTAGACAGCCTTCTCCCCTACGAAAATGGAACCTCATGCCCATCATCACACTATGGGAACTACCGCTCAAAGACCTTAAACAAAGCGGCAGGCGCTTCAGCCCTCCCGATCTCATAATTCCTGACAGTCTTCAGAACTAAAACCCCCCAAATGCCCCAAGGTCGAGGGTTCAAAACGGGGTTAATGGATTTTGCAGAAACTCCCGGCATAAAGATAAAATAAATTTCCTGGACAAAATTAGATTATTATTGACAATGGTGGTGCCTATTATAAATTGAAGACGGGAGAAGAGCCTAGGGGGAAACCGGAAATATGGGCCGATAGGGCAAGCGACACTGTCGGTCTTTATCCGAAAGGAGGTCTCGAAGAGGCATTATGCTCTTGAGGCCAGGACATCTCTCCTCAACGCCAATTCAGTTTATTCCTGCGCACATAATTCATGGCAAGGTGGCCTTGGGCAGTAGGTGCCATATCCACTGCATGCCAAAGGTCTCTAACATCCCCGAGGTAGAATATGAATATTAGTGTCAGGCAAAGCGCTGTGCTGGCCTGTCTATTCGGCTTGTCGATCTTTCGTGTAACTCTCGCCGACTACCACTATGCTTCCCACGCCGGCAGCGATGAGTACCCCTACACCAGCTGGGAGACGGCGGCGGATAGCATACAAGAGGCGATTGATGCGGCCAGCCCGGGGGATACAATCTACATGGGAAGCGGGGTGTGGAGCGATGTGCCCTGCACACTCTGGACGGGAAGGGCGCTAATTGGCCGGGGAATTGACTCAACCTTCATTCGGAAAGCCGGCAATGTCGTATACCTCTTCCCCCGCGACTCCACGTTGGTGGAAGCTTTCACCTTCGATACTCCAAATGGCAATTTTGATTCGGCTAGGGCGATATATATTCCTTGGCGCTCTAATAGAGTGCACGACGTTACTATCAAGGGGAACCGTTTCTTAAATGTCCGGAAGGGGATGCAAATCGTCGTCGACGGCATAATTGACAACAACCTTTTTTATGGCAACTCAACCGCTATTGACGCCTCCTTCGACGCCTGCAGCCTGTTGGTGAAGAATAACACCATCATCCGCTGCACGGAGACCTCAACCATCTCTTCCAGCGGGGGCCAATGGTTCGTGGTTAACAACATCTTCGCCCACAACCGCGGCGAAGTTTCGATTACTACCGGCAGACCAGGAGATACAGCTTATGTCGCTAACAACCTTTTCTTCGATAATCTAGCGGGCGAGAGTTATTATATGGCCAATTTACAGGTTGTTGGTCAGCCTGTGATCAATAACACGTTCGTTGGCCCAGGCGGATTCAACCGACCATCGGCCATGGGAGTATTCGCCTATCAGGATTTTCGTCTTGCCAAATCCATCAACAACACGTTCAACGATTTTGAGGTAGGTCTTTACCACAACCTCGACGCCGAGGTAAGTATTTCCTATACCAATATCTGGCATGTGACTTACAACGATGCCGGCTGGGGGCAAGCACATTACTTGGAGGGCAACTTATTCTCGGACCCCATGTTTGCCGACACTAATGATTTTCACCTTCAGATGCTCTCGCCGCTCATAGATGCCGGTGACCCCAGCATATTAGATGTGGACGGCACGAGGTCGGATATAGGGGCTTACGGTGGGCCCGGAGGGGAAAGCTATCAATACCTCGACCTGCCACCCCAAATGCCGGACAGTATGGCAAATCGTGTCTGGAATGACACCATCTATTTGGCCTGGAGGATGAATTACGAGGCCGATTTCTTCGGCTACATGCTTCATCGGGATGTCATGCCTGGTTTCACCCCCTCTCCTGCCAATCTCATCGCCGAACCCGAAAGCTCCTTTTACTCCGATGGCGATGTGATTGTGGGTGAAACCTACTATTACCGGATAGCCTCTCTTGATAGTCAAGGAAACCGCTCCGAGTATTCCCCTGAGATTGCTGTAGTGGTTGTGGGAATAGGTGAGGGTGCGGAGCTGCCGAAGATGACGGTCATCGAGAGCAATTATCCCAACCCTTTCAACGAGAATACCATCATCAGTTACTACTTGGCCGACATCGGTTATAGGCCAGCCGAGGCGAAGTTGACCATCTGCGACATCGGCGGCAGGCTGATCAGAACCTTGGTCAACCAGAGGCAGTACCCAGGTAATTACAAGGTCGCCTGGGATGGGCGCGACGAAGGAGATGAGGCCGTAGCATCAGGGATTTACTTTGCGCGTTTGATCGTCTCCGGCCTGGAGCTATCCAGAGCCCGGAAGATAACGTTGTTGAAGTGATATGCTTGTCCGCCTTAGGCGGGAAGGGAGGAAATCATGAGGCTTCTATGGCGAGGATTCGCCTATTGCCCGGGCAGATCTAAAAGCTCAAAGTGTAGGAATCACAATGTAGGGGCGTATTGCTATACGCCCATTATGGCGACGATACTAACGCTCGTTTTTTTCACGTCCGCGTTCGCTATTGATTCGGACCAGTTGCCATTCGGCTCTCAGGTTTTGAGGAGCTACACGGCGCAGGAGGTGCAGAAGCTTGCCGACGAGATGTGTTTCAACTATTTCGTGGAATATGATACCATAGGGCCTGCCTGCATCGACCTGCTTTACGACGAGGGGATTCAAGCTATAAAGGGCGGAATCATAAATTGGAGCAACGCCGAGCCGCCCGCTAAATACTCGTGGTCAAATTATGCTATAATTGACGTCGATTACCCTTATCCCAACGAGGAGGTGCGGATGGAGCCCTTCGGGGGGAGTTTCGCCAATGGGATGTGGGTATCCCCCAGCGCTTCTGTCGATACCTTAAGTGGCATCAGTACTTATCAATCATCTTTTTCCAACAACCCTCCCCGTAACCATGTAGCTTTTTTCGATCAATATTTCTTCGATTTCCCGGCTGCGGACAAAATTCCTTATAGGATAGATATCTTGGCAGTCATCGATAATCCCAACCCTGCCTCAGATACAACTGTGGCTTTGGTGACGGTTCTGGTGGGCATGTGGAACACCTGCGTCATGAAACCGATTCATGTCGACACCATACGGGTCGAGGACTTTGGGAGTAATGCGTCATTGCAGTGGATACTGGCTAAATCCAATTTGACAATTCCCGACACTTTCACGGTCGTGGATTTGCTTAATGGTCAATGCAATCATGACACTCTGTACAGCGGTGGCGGCGGCCGCTGGAATCCCCACCTCCGGCTGGATATCAGCACCACCGGCGTCAGGGAGTTCAAAGTCGACCAGATTAAGATTTCAGATGACATCGGACGCCAATTAATGGCGGGCGATTTTGACGATGACATCACTGACACTTTTGAGGACCAGAATTACCTCAGCCGTGCCGAGAAGATTTACGCCTGGATGCTGATGGACGAGCCGCTTTATGCCAACTACCTACCTTTTCACCATATCGATTCACTGATGCACGATGTATATTCCGATTGGATCACTTTCACCAATCATTGGCAATACGCCCCCTCACAGCGCTTGAATCATTCGTACCTCTCCTCTGTGGATGTGGATTACATCGCCCCTGATATTTACCCTTTCGGTCCAAACGACGTCTATGCTGGAGACCTATTCCAGGATTCGCTGACGGTTGGCGGCACAAAGAAATACGGTCCGCTGTACAGGTTTCCCCAGCACATTTCTTGGGTGAGGAGTTCGGTGGATCAAATAGGTAAGAATTTCTGGATGACGGTTCAGGCCTTTGAGGATACGGGAGAGGATATTTGGCGCTATCCTACGGCCTCGGAACTTTCGGCTCAAATTTTTATATCGCTGGCTTGGGGCGCCAAGGGAATCCAAGCGTGGTTCTACGATCAAGCCTCGGGTGGCCTGGGGCGTGGTATCCGGGCACCCGATGGGAGTGAAACTGAACTCTACGACCGCATACGCGACCATATCGGCCCCTACCTCCAGGCGGTCGACGAGTACTACATGCCCCTCACCTGGGATCGTTGCTACACCTACAAGCCCGATCGCGACTACGACCCGCCGGCATCGGCATTGGTCGAATCGATTACGACATTCGTCGATCCCGACTCGGCGGTCCTGAACCCCGATACCGGATGGTACCAGGTGGGCGAGTTCCACCGAAACTGGGGGGGCGGCGATAACGAGCAACCCATCGAGAAGTTCCTCATGGTGGTTAACCGCGCCTGCTCTCAAGGAGAGAGCGACTTCGATGAAGCGCCCGCCGTCACGGCCGCGGTTCGCCTCGACCCCACCAATTTGGGCGAGGGCAACTACGTGTATGTCATCGACCTGGCGCATACGACGTATTTCGACGCCGGGCTTTCGGAGTGGAAAGCCCTTCCCGAGACCACCTACACCTGCCTAATGCCCGACGGCACGATTCCCTTCTCAACGGTCCTCCGCGCCGGCGAGGGAAGGCTGTTCAAGATCGCCGAGGCCCCACAGCTCAATTATCTTTCGGGCGACCTTTTCAACGACGATCCCCAGGCCGACAGCGTCCGCTCCTCAGGGCACACCTACCAAGGCCACTATTTCGTTACTGCCGACGCCATTGTGCAGTCGGGGAAACAATTCAAGGTCGAGGGCCCGGCGCACTTCGAGATTTACCGCTGCGACCTCGATTCGACCGGGATGAGCACAAGCCTGGTGGAGATGATAATCAACGGTTCCTTGAAAGCAGTCGGTACGGCAGCCGAGAGTGTTCTCTTCGTCTCCTCGACTGAGGATTATGACTGCAACATCCAGTTGATTGATCCGGCGCCTGGCGACTGGTACGGCATCCGAGATCGTAGCGAGGGTCGCGATACCTTGGCCTACTGCTCCATCCAGTACGCCTACGACGGTTTCCGGGCCGACACCAACTGTTTCGCCACGCTCAAGCACTGCTTCATTACCCGCTGCGAGAACCAGGGCTTTTATGCTTACAATACCTGCGCCGACACCGCCATCATAGATACATGTTATTTCAAAGATAACATCCTGGGCGGCATCTCAGCCGGGGCCTCGCTAATATTCGCCAGGGGAAATACACTCATCGACGGCCATCAGAAGGCAGCCATCAACATAAACCAGAAGCCCTGCGGTGTGACAACGATATCACACATCCTTTCGGACAACTTCATTTATAGAGGAAGCGGCAATGGGGCCTTCGGAATCAAGGTAACAGGCAGTTCATCTTCACGTCCCTCGGTCGGACTTTCGGGCAATATCGTCAGGAAATTTCCCACCGGCATTTATTTTTATTACTGTGCCGCTGGGAGTTGGAGCGGAACACCCTCAGGGACGCGCTTCCTGACCGGCAACGTGATCGACTCCTGCATCACCTACGGGATTTCCTGCTCCTACTCCTCCCCCGTTATTTACGGCGGGGACGCAGCCTGCGAGACCAACAACCACATCGATTACAATACCTACGGTCTCTACAGCGCCAGTTCGAGCGTCCCCAAGATCAAAGAGACATTCTTCAAGTACAACGAGACGGCGATCCTCTGTGCCGGGGGGGCACTGCCTATCCTGGGCGATTCAATCACCTTTTACGGCTACAACATGTTCGACGACCAGACTGCCTACGACATAAAAGGCCCCAATCCTCCACCGGCTGTCCAAGCCATGGGCAATTTCTGGGGAGAGAACCCGCCTGACGAAGGCGATTTTTACCCCAGCGCTCAGGTCGTCAACTACCGCCGTTGGAGCATGGACGACTTCTGCGAGCCAACCGGGGCGCCGCGGATCGCGGCCGAGCCATTGCCGGCTCAGTTTGCTATTCACCCCAACTACCCCAACCCTTTCAATCCGACAACGACAATCGGCTTCGATCTGCCACGGGACTCCCATGTGCGTGTCCTGATATACAACCTCCTGGGTCAGAGGATTAGAAACCTGACTGATGCTCAATACCCAGCAGGAACCCACGTTTTGCGCTGGGACGGACGCAATGACGCGGGATCTGAAGTTTGCTCGGGCGTTTATTTCTATCTGGTCGAGACAGACACCGACCGAGAAGCCAAGAAGATGCTGATGCTCAGGTAAGGGAGGATACTATGAACTGGAAGCTTTTCGTTATAGGTTTGATTGTGAGCGTGATTTCCGGAGCAAGCTCATATGCCAAGACGATTGAGGTCGGGGCATCGCAAGTCGCTGTAATCGTGCCGCAGCCGGCTGACGATGATCCCTCCCACGGCCCCCGCGTGTGCATTAAATTCGACCTACCTCAAGGAGTTGCGGGTGTTGAGATCGGGTTCGGCGATTTGGCCTTAAGCATCGCCTTACCGGCGGGAGCTGATGATTCCCTGGCCATCTTCGAGGCTTTCGCGCTCTCCTCCTCCTGGAACGCAGGCGTCGGCTGGATTGACTTCCCCGTGCCGGGAGGAGACTTAGATAGCAGCTTGTATTCGACGAACACGGTCTGGTGCGGGCGCGACAGCTTGTTATCGCTCGATGTCACCGAGATGGCGCAGAGGTGGAATCTCCACCCGGAAGAGAATTTCGGGGTAATTCTAATACCGAGACGGACGGACTGGCGCGCTATCAGGGAAGCCAGGTTTATGCCCGAGCAGATCAGGAGTCGGGCCGCCCTGAGGATCGTGGTGCCGGGGAGGGCGGCTGAATAAAGAATTCACTCAGCATACGCTGTGGGCCCCGGTCAAATCCGGGCCTGCCTGGATGGTAGCGATTCGATGCCGGATACTTTTACTTGACAACGAAGGCCCCGCTTTTATAGATTGAGTTTGCAATCTTAGTCTTGCCTTTTTTAGCGCATAACCCCGCCCGCGGACGGGCAAACCTTGGAGGAACCATGCGCTGGAAATCTGTAGCGTTGATAATTTTCATACTGGCTGGGTACGCCTCTGCGCGCATTCTCAACGTCCCCTCGGAGTATCCCACCATTCAAGCCGGGATCGACGCCAGTGTGAACGGCGATACGGTGCTTGTGGCGCCAGGGATATATGAGGCCAACACCATCGTCATCCAGGATAAGAACATTCTCTTGACCAGTTCCGAGGGCCCGGCCAATACCGAGATCCGCGCCTGCGTGTGGATAAGGGGGACCTCCGTCGATACGACCTGCGTCCTGCGCGGCTTCCGGCTCAATGGGCAGTATGTCAGCGGTTGGCCGGATTACCTGGTCAGCATATGGGACGTCTCGCCCCTCATCTGGGGCAACGTTATCGAGAACAACCACAATGACAACTTCGGTGCGGGTATCATGGCACTGGAGAGCGGGGCGATCATCCGCGGCAACATGGTCCGCGGCAACTCTTCCTGCGGCTACGGAGGCGGGATCTATGCCCTTAATTTCGATAGCACGCACTCCCGAGAGGTGGTGATCGAGGGCAATGTCATCTCCGGAAATCGGGCTGGCTGGTGCATGAATGACGAGGGCGATTGTGGCGGCATCGCCATGTGGGCCCCCGGAGTTGTCCGCTACAACCTGATCGCCAGCAACGCTGCCTACCATCCGGTCTATTACGCCTCAGCCGGCGGCCTTGATGTAAACGCCGCCCGCACCCAGGTCTATAACAACACCATCGTTGGCAACTCTGCGATGGGCGGCACCCCCTCAGGGCACGGGCGGGGCGGGGGCCTCTGCGTCTTCTCCTGGAGCCCGGAGGGCGACGGCTTCGCGAAAAACAACATCGTCGCCTTCAACCCCTGGGGAGGGGGGGTCGACGCGGACGTAGACGATACCACGTTTCGCTTCATCTGGGACTACAACCTGGTCTTCGGCAACGACACCATAGACTACATGGATATGGAGCCCGGCCCGCACGATATCCAATCGGATCCCATGTTTGTGAACCGCTTCTCCGGCGACTATCGCCTCTTGTCCAACTCGCCCTGCATCGACGCCGGGGACCCCGATATGCCATTAGATCCTGATTCCACAAGGGCTGATATTGGGGCGTATTATTTCGACCAAAGCGTGGCCATCGAGGGGGACGACGCTTCGCCCTCGCCATTTCGTTTCACTCTCCGTCAGAACTACCCGAATCCATTTAACGGCCAGACTATAATCTCATATCACTTGAACGAGGAAGCGGTCGTGAGCCTTTTCATCTTCTCGATCACTGGGCACTTGGTTATGCCCCTGGTGAACACCGAGCCTCAAGAAGCCGGGGAACACACTTACCTCTGGGAAGGGAGGGATGTAAGGGGCCTAACGGTTTCCACGGGTGTATATTTTTATGAGCTGTATGTGAATGGCAACAGAGAATCCAGGGCCATGATCATGATAAAATGACTTTGAGAGGCAATTATGCGCTGGAAATTTGTAGCATTGATAATTTTCATATCGGCTGGGTATGGCTCTGCCCGCATTTTGAACGTGCCTGCAGAATATCCAACCATTCAGGCCGGGATCGATGCCAGCCTCAACGGCGACACGGTCCTGGTTGCCCCGGGCGTGTACGCTGCGGATACCATCGTCATCCAGGACAAGAACATTCTCTTAACCAGCGCCGAGGGCCCGGCCAATACCGAGATCAATGGCTGCGTGTGGATTAGGGGTTTGGCGGTGGACACCACCTGCATCTTGCGGGGCTTCCGCCTCAACGGCCAAGGCCTTACTGGCTGGCCGGATCAGTTAATCCGCATCCGGGATGCCTCGCCTTTGGTTTGGGGCAACGTCATCGAGAACAACCGCAATGACAACTTCGGCGCGGGCATCTATGCGCGGGAGAGCGGGGCGGTCATCCGGGGCAACATCGTCCACGGCAACTCCGTCTGCGCCTTTGGGGGCGGCATCCTCGCCCAGAACCTCGATACCACGCACCAGCGCCAAGTCGTGATCGAGAGCAACGTCGTCACCGCCAACGCTGCCGGCGGGTGCATGAACGACGAGGGCGATTGCGGCGGTATTTGCATGGCGGCCCCCGGGGTCGTCCGCTACAATCTGATCGTAGGAAACTCCGCCCTCCGGCTGGTCTGGCAGGCCGAAGCCGGCGGCCTTTACGCCAACGCCGCACGCACGCAGGTCTACAACAACACCATCGTGGGCAACACCGCCTGGGGTAGCCTGCCCTCGAGGCACGGGAAGGGCGGGGGCCTCTACACCACCTCCCATAGCCCCGACGGCGACGGCTTCATCAAGAACAACATCATCGCCTTCAATCCTCTGGGCAATGGAGTCCACGCCTATGTCCCCGACTCCGCGTCCCGCTTCGTTTGGGATTATAATCTCGTCTTCGGCAACGACAGCCTCGACTACGTCGGATTGGAACCCGGCCCGCACGATATTCAATCGGATCCCATGTTCGTAAACCGCTTCTCCGGCGACTACCGGCTTCTGCCCAATTCCCCTTGCATTGATGCGGGCGACCCAGCGATGCCGTTGGATCCTGACTCCACCCGCTCCGATATCGGGGCTTATTATTTCGACCAGAGCGTGGCGATCGAGGGGGATGATGTGCCGCCATCCCCGTTTCGATTCACACTCCGGCAGAACTACCCGAATCCGTTCAATGGCCAGACGATAATCTCATACCACCTAAATGAAGAATCGGTCGTCAGCCTTCATATCTATGCGGTCACCGGGCGCCTGGTCGTACCGCTGGTGAACAAAGAAATTCAAAAGACCGGCGAACACACCTACGTCTGGGA
>MEWP01000124.1 GCA_001775395.1 candidate division Zixibacteria bacterium RBG_16_53_22
CTTACCGCAATTACTATGATCCAGGCAATAAATGAAATCGCTATTCCCTTGCCTGTACTAAATTTGTAAAGTACTGCCAATCCTATCCCCGCGACAACCAGATGCCAAATTCCAAATATGTCAACCAAACTCAGTAATTTATTGAGCTTATTTCCAACCAGGCTTTCCGAAAATATCAGCCCGAAATTAAGACCCGCATCCATAGTGTGCTTTATCAGGATCAACGGCGTCTTAAAAATTAGTCCGATAAGTTCAATGACATACGCCCAACATGCAACAATCCAAACATGCTTAAATCTCGCTGTTCCGCCAAAAATTATAGAACCGATAAAGAAATATAGAATAGCCCCAATGAGAATGTAGATGATTTGTCCGGCCAATGTAATAAATAAATATAATGGTCTGGTAATCGTTTCTTTACTGTAGAAGTCCATTGCACCTTGAAGATTCTGTTCACTTTGGCTAACTCTTTCCTGAAGTTGTTGAACAGTATAGTTAATTAATTCTGAATGGTAAATTTGCTGCAATATACCTGCTGTAATCAGAATCAGTATAAATACTCCACCCCAATATCCTATTTTTAAAATGCGATTAAATGTTTCTGATGGAGCTGCAACAATTCCAACAATATCTCTAAAAAGGCTTTTTGGAGGAACCGAGTCAATGGTTACATTAGGAATGGGCTGGATTACTTCGTTTTCCGGATTCATACCGACCTCTCTTTAGACATTATATTAACGTAAAAGTGAAATTTATGTTTCAATGGTCCATCACGGTTAGATACCCGGAATCCCGGATATTATTCAATTATCACTGCGGAATTCCAATGCGGTGAAAAATGGTCAGGCCCCAGCCGATCGAGTTTCCTTTCGGGAAGGCGCCCTGGACGCCGGTGTTGTAGCCGAGAAGGTCAAAGCGGTCGTAGCGGACAAGGTTGATTCCCAAAAAGAGGCCAACCGCCAACCCCTCATTCAAATGGTATCTGTATCCGGCATTGGATACAAATCCCCAGCCCGAGAAACCGGCGCTGGCATCGTTGTCCTGGACAAGCATCTTGCCGGAAATATCGAAATAGGCTGGGCCCGCCGCCAGGACAAGCTCCGAATTGGAGATTCTGAGTGGAATTCCTCGTAATTTCAGGAAAAACGCCGTGCGGCCCGCCACCTCCTCCAGGATACCCCCGCCGGATGACGAAAAATCATAATCGTGCCGGGAATGCATGACCCCCAGCTCAAATCCAAGATTATCGAATAAATCGTACCCCAGGTTGGCTACGTAGCCGAAACCAGGCCGCAAATGGCTGAATGCGCGCTCGTCATCATCGTCAATGGGACGGTCATATATCAGTCCCCCTTCAATCGAGAATCCTTTCTCGGCCATCGCATTCGGGACAAGGCAGAAAGCCGACGCCAATATGACTAAACTGATGGTATATTTTTCTTTCTGCATGGGCGAATTTTACCAGAGGCCCGGTCGCAAAGCAAGCGAAAAAGGTAACCCTGTTCACAATTTAAGCTTGCGGCAATTTCAGAAGGATGAAAAAGTAAAGCCCGCTAACCGGCCATCCAAGCGCCGGGTAGCTTAGTATCCTGATTATTTGCGCATGAAATCAACTTCGTGGGGCAGTTCAGACGTTGCCGCCGGCCCGGGCGGACAATCCGCGCATGGAACAAGTGTGGTCTGGAGCCCCTTGAAAAAGGCAACCATATAGGTAACGTCAACACCGTTGGCAGAGCAACTGCCGTTAACGTCGCCGGCGGCGTAAATGACACCGTGCGGCGGGCAATCAATTGTAAAAGGCGGCGTTTCTCCGCCCTTGAGATAGGTCACAAAAAAAGTCACATCAACACCGTTGGTCTGGCCGGAGTTGTTGACATCGCCTGGCACATACGTGCCGGGGCTGGCAATGCTCAGTAATAGATCGCGCTGGCCGGTTGCCCCAACGCTATCGATAACGACCGCAGTGAAGCCCAATTCACCGGATATTAAGGGTGTACCCGAAAGCAGCCCCGCCTGCGACAGGACAAGGCCGCTTCCGGCCAGATCACCATCTCTGTCCGACCAGATAATATTCCCGGTGCCTCCGGTCGATTGCAATTGGCAAGAATAGGGTATGCCGACGTTGCCCGACGGAAGAGATGTGGTTGAGACCTGCGGCTGTGAATTGATAGCGAATACAAACGGTCTTTGGGCGCTTCCGCCGATTTCATCCTGGACCAGCGCCGTAAAACTAATGGAGCCGACTGCGCCGGGCGCACCGCTGACAAGGCCGGCGCTCGACAACCCGAGGCCGGTCCCACTTAGGCCGTTATCGACATCGCTCCAGGTTCTCTCCCCGATCCCTCCCGAGGCCTGCAATTGTATGGAATATGGAATGCCAACCGTCCAATTCGGTAATGTCAGTGTGGTGATCTGCAGTGCCTGCCCCAGGGGCGGGAAAACGATGAAGTCGATCCAACCGCAGTCGCTTCCCTCGGATACCGAGCCGTCCTTATAATATCCCCACTTGAATGTATGAGTCCCGGCGGAGACATTGAAAGTGGCCTCGGCCCAACTCATCTCACCGGACCATTGGTCCTGCAGCACATTATCGATGAAGAATCTCAGGTAATCATAGTTATCCTCGGAGGAGACCTTTCGATAGAATGATATTGCCCCGGAGGCGGCGACATCAACCTGAACCGAGAGCTGGGAACTCTGGTTGTTCGATATGTCGCCGGATACAGCCGAGTAGATTCCCTCATAGGGCGCCGTGGATGTGATAATCCAGTTGGCATTGCCACCCATCAGCCACGGATAGCTGGCGAAATTGCCGCTCTCGAAATCCTCGATTTGTTGGCCGACCGTTATGGTGAAAAAGGCGGTATCGACATAGCCGCCGGAGGCATTGATATCCAGTCGGAACGTGATGTCGTGAAGGATGGGGCAGGACGGTAGAACGGCGAACGCATATTGGCTTATGGAAGCGCCTCTTCCCCCCAGGGCCGGTATCGATGGGTAAGCGGAACTATTGCCGGTGATGTTGACATAAGGATCGTCGCTGGATAAAACCCCGGTCACGCCATTGGCGACCCCGCCACCATCGTTTTCCAGTGTAATATGCATGGAAACAGCATCGCCGGGGTCAACCGCGCCGGCATCGTGGCTATAAAACGATATCATCGGATCGGATGAAAGGGGCTGAAGTTGAATATTCAGGAGCGTTGTGTTGCGATCGACCACATTCACGCCCGAGACAGTCTGGGCGACATAACCCAGGCTTGAAAATTCGAAAGTGTAGGTTCCAGCATCGATCATCCGATGATAATCACCAACATCGGGATCGGTGTGAACGTCGGCGCTATCGATATCATGATTGTGCACGTCGACCTGGGCTGCCAACGGCAATCCACTGGTGGCATCGGTGACAAGCCCCCTGACTCCGTAGAGCGCATTCTCGAGGAAATTCAGGAACGAGATACGATTGTAATTCCAGAAAGCCGGGAGTTGGCCGGCCGGTAGAAGCTTGGTTTGGGAGATTTCGATTGTGACTTCCCTGCCGCCCTCGAAGTATATGATGTAATCCTGACGACCGCCGGAGACCCGGTACCAATCGTAGCCATTAGTGATGCCATCGTTTAAATCGGTCATATATCCGGAGGGGCTGTGGGCCTGGCACGATTCGGCATAAGCGCGGGAGATATCGATAAACCAGGAATCGTCGGCATGCCTTCTCACCCAAGTATCCCAGGGGTAGTTGACCACCTCGGCGCCCCCGTGGAAATTGGCCGAGATTACGAAATTGTGAGCGTCGAAGAAATTCATCATGGCGATTGTTTCCGGCTGCCAGGCCCTGCCATCGGGGTGATCCCCCTCAGCCGGATCGGGAAAATTGCGATTGAGGTCGGCGCCGTTGGCGTTGTAACGGATAGCTCCGTAGATGGTATTATCGCCGCCATAATAACTGCCATCGGGGTTGGCCAAGGGATTGATCCAGATTTCGAGGCCATTCACGAGATTGGCCACCTGGGGATCCGTCGAGTAATTTGAAAGGAGATAGTCTATCAACCTCAGCATCAAGACATAGCCGGTGGTCTCATCGCCGTGCATGGTGCTGGAGTACATAACCTCCGGTTCATCTTCCAGGGTATTGACGCTATCTGATATCTTGGCAAAAAGCAGGGCGTGGCCATTGACACTTGATCCGATATTGACGATCCGGCAGAGGTCAGGGTAGGTGACTGCAAACTGATTCATCATGGCGACGTAGCCCGAGTAAGTGGGGTAAGTATCCCAGTCGGTAATTATCTCGCCCGGTTGGGCCATATCGGGGATAATTAGCGTTCCCGGCGACGGCAGAATCTCATAAGCGTAGCCGAGCGCCTTGAAATTTTCGAACTCCTCGCCGTTGGCATAGGCATATACGGTCAGTCCATCGACATTATCGATCGATATGATATTAGTGAGCTTATTGACCTGGTCTTTCGAGGAGACCTGAAACTTGAAATAATACTGGGTAACCTCGGCGGCAGAGTTTGTGGCCAGAAAAAAGCATCCCGTTATGATGATAAGCGCGATCAGCCTGAAATTCACATTACCTCCCAAGAAATCAAAGCAGCAAATCAATGTCATCGGCCCCCAACCGACGGCCAAACGTCAATCAAAATATATCAAATTACGATGGATTTACAATAATAACTTTTGAGCAAATTGATGGTGGAACCTAAGGCCAATATTCTATTTCCTTATTTTCTAATATGGCCAGGCGAGCTTATTTATAAAATCGGTGGAACGCAGGAAATTATGGTATTGTTAATAAAACTGAAATGTTGTCGACGAGGGATATCAAATTTCGATTGACAACTTCTTTTGGCTAAATAGCTTATATTGTTAAGATTGTAAGATACCGCGTTTTTAAAGAAAGGTGTGCGATGCGTTTCAGAGTACTATTGACGATCCTTTTTGTGATCAGCATCCCCGCGTTCGTCTACTCCCAGGAGATAACGCGCCAGGATTTCATCAGATTGGAATCGCAAATGAAATCAGAGTATTATAAGATGCTGCTCGAAAGGCAAGAGGGCAATTTCCTGCTCGATCAAAATGATTTCGATGTCAGATACTGGGACCTATCTGTGAAAGTCACCAACATCGCCGGGCAGACAATTAGCGGAAAAGTCATGATGACTGTGCAGTCGGTGATAGACAGCATTAATACGGTGGATTATGATTTCCATTCGTCGATGGTCGTTGACTCGGTCAGGATCAACGGACAGCCCGCCCCCTACACCCGGCCATCGGGCCTGGTCAGGATTACGCTCGACAGGGGGTATTATGCCGGCGAACAGGTCACGACTGTCGTCTATTATCACGGCCATCCGCCGGGAAGCGGGTTTGGCTCATTCACATGGGATACGCACAACGGCCAGCCGATTATATCGACTCTTTCGGAGCCCGAGGGCGCCCGCGAGTGGTGGCCCTGCAAAGACACCCCTCACGACAAAGCTGATTCGGCCGATGTCAGGATTACGGTGCCGTCAAACCTGATAGCGACATCGAACGGCGAATTGGTGAGCAATACCGACAATGGCGATAATACCAGGACTTTCCATTGGCACATATCCTACCCTATCACCACCTACCTGATAAGCCTGGCCATATCGAACTACCAGAGCTTCACAAATTGGTATGTCAGTGACGCCGGCGATTCGATGCCGGTGACCAACTATGTCTACCCCGAACATTATGACCAGGCGGTGATCGACCTGAGCATCACGCCGGACGTCATTGGAATCTACGCCGACTTATTCGGGGAATACCCCTTCATTACCGAGAAATACGGGCATTCGATATTCCCCTGGGGCGGCGCCATGGAGCATCAGTGCAACACCAGCTACGGATACCAGCTTATCACAGGCAACCATTATTACGACTGGATTCTGGTTCATGAGCTTTCGCACATGTGGTTTGGCGATATGATCACGTGCGACACCTGGCCGGACATCTGGATGAATGAGGGTTTCGCCTCATACTGCGAGGCGTTGTGGGTCGAGCATGAGCAGGGGCAGGCCGCCTATAGAAGCTACATGCAGAGCAATAACGCAGTTTACGACCCCAGCGGACCTATATACAATTACCCCGGTGATCTCTTTGACGGCAACACGATTTACAACAAGGGTTCGTGGGTCCTTCATATACTCCGCGGCGTAATGGGTGATTCGGCGTTTTTCGACGGCATGTATGGATATGCCAATCATCCCGATCACATGTACGGTACAATCCAGACCAGGGAATTTCAGCATATTATGGAGGGTTATTACGGTGATAGCCTGGGATGGTTCTTCGATGAGTGGGTCTGGGGCCAAAACCGCCCGATTTATAGGTATTCCTGGATGAAGCAGGACATAGGCGGAGGCCAATATGAAATATTTCTGCACGTAGCCCAGACACAAAGCACGCCGGCCCCGCAGGTCTTCATCATGCCGATCAGGATTTACCCCCGCATCAACAATGTCGACACCGTTATAACGGTCTGGAACGACGCCCGCGCGGATGATTTCCGGTTTGTTGTCAACGGCAATCCCACGACGCTGACTTTCGATAGATATAATTGGATACTGCGCGAGGCCTCCAGCGAGGCTTACCGAATGAATATCGTGACGACCGAACTGCCCGACGGCAATCTCGGCGTGGCCTATGACGATACAATCGAGGCGCGAGGCGGAATTCAGCCTTATGCGTTCAGCGTTCAGAGCGGCCAGCTTCCCCACGGGCTGACCCTCGATGCCGCATCGGGCCGGATTTGGGGTGTGCCGGATTCGCTCGGCACTTTTGTTTTCACAATTCGCTGCGCAGATTCCTCCACGCCGCAGATTACCGATACCCAACAATATCAAATCATCATCAGCAATCCAGTCGGTGTCGATGATGACATGGTATCGCAACCTGCCGATTTCAGGTTACTCGGCAACTTCCCCAACCCGTTTAACCCCTCGACCGCGATTCACCTGGAACTTGCAAGCCCGGGGCGCGTCAAGATCGATATCTTTAACATTCTCGGCCAGCATGTGCAGACGCTGTATGACGGTGTGATGAGCGCGGGCCTTAGCGAGGTTATCTGGGATGGCAGAGCGGTGGCCTCCGGCGTGTATCTATACAGGGTCGTTGCGGGAAATAAGACAGCCACAAACAAAATGCTTCTCTTGAAATGATATTCAGGATCACACCTGTCCGGACTTTTAGAGGGCGGACTTGACAGACCTCCTATAATAAAGGTGTAATCTAAAACTTATGGCCTTTAATTACAGGAGGTTAGCAAATGCTGCGGAAGCATACGATACTGGGGCAAATGACGCAAATGATTTCTCGATACGATTTTGAAAAAGCTGTATTTTCGAGCAAGGGCAGGCATTTTACCCTGTCCTTTGACTACTGGTCGCATTTTATGGCCATGCTGTTTGGACAGCTTTCGGACCAGCATTCGCTTCGCGATTTGGTTCTGAATTTATCAAGCCAGGGGCACCGCTTCTACCATCTGGGGATGTCCAAGATCTGTCGTTCGACATTCTCGGATGCTAACAATAATCGTCCCTACCAGATTTACGAGAGCCTGTTTTATCTTCTTTTGGACAGATATGCCACAAGCATTAAAGGCGGCAACCGCAAGCTTAAAAGCAAACTTTACAGCATCGATGCCACGGTCGTGGGCTTATGCATGAGTCTTTTCGGTTGGGCCAAATTCAGGTCGACAAAAGCCGGCATCAAGCTTCACGTGAGATTGGATCATGATGGTTGTATTCCGCAGTTTGCCATAATTACAAAGGCTTCTGTTCATGAGTCGCAGGTTAGGAAGATGTTTGATCTGCCATCCGGCAGCCTGGTGGTATTCGACCGCGGCTACAACGATTATCATCTTTATAGCCTCTTAGATGAGAGGGGAATTCTGTTTGTCACCCGTTTGAAGGACAATGCCGATTACAGGGTCATAAAGCGACAGAGAATCAATAAAAAGCTGGGTATCACCAGCGACCATATAATTGAATTTAGAGGTTTCTATTCCAAAGGGAAATGCCCGATCCGGTTGCGGCGGATTAGATACGTCGACCAAGAGACGGGCCAGGTTTATATATATCTGACCAATGACTTGAGGCATTCAGCCAAAACCATCGCCGATGTCTATAAGCAGCGCTGGCAGATTGAGCTGTTCTTCAAGGCCCTGAAACAGAATCTGGTGATAAAGACTTTCTGGGGCACCTCAGAGAATGCGGTTTGCTCTCAAATCTGGGTGGCCCTGATACTATATTTCCTCTTGAGCGTGCTCAAAGCTCAAGGCAATATCGAGACCTCGGTCGGCAAAATGATTCAACGGATAAGATCGTTTGTGTTTGAGACAACTGAATTGATGGGGTTCTTGAAAGATAAAATACCTGCTGTGCTCGAACCACCCGCACCCAATCAAATAACCCTTAACCTAAAGTCCGGACAGTAGTGATTCAGGATATGAATCAATGAAGCCCCGGCCAACTTGGTCGGGGCTTCTCATTTGGTGATTAGAAATGTTGCGATCAATTACTCCAGGCCGCCGATAACCATATCTCCCGGATACTTCACCTGATACTTGAATGTATACTCGCTCTTATCCCCCTTATTCATGTTGGTGACCCAGCGCAAAAACCCCTTGGCTTTGTCATCCGGTTCGGAATCAGGCTCCGGTTTGATCGACAAAAGCTTGACGTCGATATCGTCATTTTGTGACACGGGGATTTGATCCAAGACTATGATCTTCTGCGCGGATTTGGTATAGTTTTCGGCATTGATCTTATATTCATATTCGATCTGCCGTTTATTTCCGGTAAGGCCGGCATCGTCGATGAATTTTTTGACCAGCTCGCGCTTAACGCGGATACCCTCGTTGATACCGAAGAAGAGATCGAATTTCTCGTCGGTGAGAACGTTAGGCAACCTCGACGTGCTGACAAAATTGTTATCGAAAAAAACGTTGGCTTCCCCGGCCAGGAGCGGGAAATCGACGTTGCTCTTGACCGAGGCCTTAAGGTAGGCAGCCTCCGATAGCCTGGGAACAATGTAATTTTCGGTTTCGGCCATGAATGAGACTGCCTTGACCGGCACCTTCTTGAATTCCTTGTTGCTGGGAATCGTCTCCTTCTTTTCGAGAGCGAATGAGGTTGAGATGGCGGTCTGAACGACTTCGGCAGATGAGTACTGTGACGCAGCCTGCTCCATAGGAACCTGAGCTGTAATATACTTGTCGATGTCCTTCTTCTCTGCAGTTACGATAATGTCCTGTAACCCTCCCCTAAATCTTGATTGGTCATAAGTATTCAGATACCACGCGGCCAGCACGGGCGGATTGGCACCTTCGGATGGTCGCGCGGTGGAGAGAATGAGGCTCACATTGTCCCAATCCTCGCCGGTTTGCTGGTTGACCTGTGCCATGAAGATAACCTCGACCTCGTTGGTATCGGACCAGGCGCGGATGTCATAGACCGGATGCCAACTGGCGCCATAAATCATGTAGGCCAGATCGAGCGAATAGGAGCCGCCCTTTTCGACAATCAAGTCTATCACGGCCATTTTGCCGGCCTTGATATTACCAGCCTGATAATCGCCAAGCTTGGATGCGAGTACGCCTCGCTGGGCCGCGATATCGCGCTGCTCTGATTCGATGGCGCGCATTTCCTTGTTGATCTTATTGAGGTTGTCATCGACGAATTTTACCATGCCGGTCCAGTCCGCCACCGACGGCCTCTCAGCCGGGAGGTTTTTGGCAATCGACTCGGATGTTTTCTGGCTCAACGCCTTGATAAATTCGCCCTCCTGTTTGAGCACGGCGGATCTGTCAGTCAGCTCGATATTTCTCTGATCGAGAGCCGCAATGTGCGATTCGATCTCCTTGATACGGTCCGAGGAGGATTCGGCCGAAAGGTCCTTCTCGACTTTGACACCGGATATTTTGGCGCCGGCCATGCCTTTGGACGAGACCCGGATCGAATTATCGATCAGGCCCGATGGCAGGCCGGGAACCTGAATACGAAAGGAACCTGGTTCCAGTGTCGCCTCGACTGAGCGAGTGACCAGCGCGCGGTCGGTGAATACTGTGACAGCCTTAATTTTGGAATTGGCGATGATCAGATTATCCTGCGCCCGAAGCGTGGTTGAGAGGAGCAATACCCCCATCAGGATTAGAAAACACCTTCTCATAAAACCTCCCGGATCAAGTTTATTATCGGAAACGGAACTTCATTGCCTATTCACCAACATATACGCATAAATCTACGATTTATTCCTGGAAAGATTCAAGGAAAAAACACGAGTAGGGGCGTTCAATTGAACGCCCCAGCCCGTTGACAAAATGGCTTTGATGAGGAAAAATCTCGATACTCGGAAATGACAATTTTGCATGTTGTAGGGGCGTATCGCCATACGCCCCTACATTAAATTGCCAGACACCTCAACTCAATTTATGACCGGTTTGTCATCAACCTCGGGCGTCCGATTGAACGCCCCTTCTGCCGCCTTAAGAGCCGTCGTAGATTCATCAAAAAAAATATAAGCGCCCCGAACAATCCGGGGCGCCCGGGTCATTTTGCTATCGCGGCTATTCAGCCAGCCTGATTCTGTTCAATGCCCTTGCTAATGATCCTTCGGCGCGGGCGACATCGATGGCGGGGTCGGAGCGATGCGACAGGCGCTCGCGGGCGCGGGCCTCAGATCGTCGGGCACGCTCAATATCGATCTCACTCGCTCGCTCGATGGCATCGGCCAGGATGGTAACCACATTATTGGCGACTTCGAGAAAACCACCTGAGAGAGCGAAATCCTGGGTTTGGCTGGCATCGTCCGTGACTGAAAGCTTGCCGGGAATAAGCGCCGTTATCAGGGGGGCATGGTCGGTTAAGATTCCGAGATAACCCTCGCTGCCCGGCGCGATTATAGAACGGGCGCTCTGCTCAAAGACTACCCTCTCGGGGGTGACAACGCTGAGTTTAAACATTAGCGTTTCGGTTTCGGGTTTCGGGTTTCGGGTTACAAGATCTTAAATAGCGGATAAATCCGCCGAGTAAACGGCCTGTGCTGGCAGCGAGATCATAAAGATTCTGGAATTCTTCTTGCTTTAAGTAACCCGCGTCAAGCGCGATATAAAGTTGCGCCCGCAGTTCCGCAATTGATCCCTTGGCAATATATAGAAATTGAATCAATTCCTTATTTCCGCCTCTATCAAATCCCTCAGCAATGTTAGACATTACTGAAATAGCAGAGCGTCGGATCTGATCACGCAAACCAAAATCGCGGGCGAAAGCACCCTCTCCAGTCACGTCATAAATGGCCTTAGAAAGCTCGCGCGCTTTCTGCCATGCCTCTATGTCCTCAAATTTTCCAATCTGCGACATTCCTGGCCTTCAACTCGCAACCCGTAACTCGAAACTCGAAACTATTTCCTTACCTTCATCTGCTCAGCGGCCTCCAGAACCATGTCGATACCGCCCACCATGTAAAAGGCCTGCTCGGGGATCTCGTCATGCTTGCCGTCGACTATTTCCTTGAAGCCGCGGATGGTGTCCTCGAGCTTGACATATTGGCCTTGCCTGCCGGTGAATACCTCGGCCACGAAGAAAGGTTGCGAAAGGAATTTCTGGATTTTTCGGGCGCGCGATACGATGACCTTGTCGTCCTCTGAAAGTTCATCGATACCGAGAATGGCAATAATATCTTGCAGGTCTTTATAACGCTGGAGAACCTGCTGAACGGCCCGGGCCACGTTGTAATGCTCCACGCCGACAACGTTGGGATCCAAAATGCGGCTGGTGGAGGTCAGCGGGTCGACAGCCGGATAAATGCCGAGTTCCACTATCTGACGCGAAAGCACGGTGGTGGCGTCGAGGTGCGCGAACGTCGTGGCCGGCGCCGGATCGGTGAGGTCATCGGCGGGCACATATATGGCTTGCACCGATGTTATTGAGCCGGTCTTGGTCGACGTAATGCGCTCCTGGAGCGCGCCCATCTCTGTGGACAGGGTTGGCTGGTAACCCACAGCCGATGGCATCCTACCCAACAGGGCCGAAACCTCGGAGCCGGCCTGGACGAAACGGAAAATGTTATCGATAAACAAGAGAACGTCCTGGCCTTCTTCGTCGCGGAAATACTCCGCCATCGAGAGGCCGGAAAGGCCGACTCGCAATCGAGCGCCGGGGGGTTCATTCATTTGCCCGAATACCATGCATGTTTTTGCAATGACACCCGATTCGTTCATTTCCAGCCAGAGATCGTTACCCTCACGGGTTCTTTCCCCCACGCCGCAGAAAACGGAGTAACCGCCATGCTCGGTGGCGATATTACGAATCAGCTCTTGAATGATGACAGTTTTGCCGACACCGGCGCCACCGAAAAGGCCGACCTTGCCGCCCTTGGGGTAAGGCTCGAGTAAATCCACGACTTTTATGCCGGTCTCGAATATGGAGGTCTTTGTTTCCTGGTCGGCGAACGATGGCGCGGGGCGGTGGATTGGATACCGCTTTTCGATATTGACTGCGCCTCTCTCATCGATTGGCTCGCCGAGTAGATTGAAAACGCGCCCCAGCGTTTTGGGCCCGACCGGCACGGAAATCGGGCCGCCCGTATCAAGCACCGGCATTCCACGCACCAGACCATCGGTGGAGGCCATGCTGATACACCGCACGACATTGTCACCGATATGAATGGCAACCTCGACGGTAAGATGGATATTCTGCTTATCGTCGTTGATCTTGAGAGCGTTTAAGATATTGGGCAAGTTATCCGACGAAAATTCGCAATCCACGGTCGGACCGATCACTTGCACAACTTTTCCCCAATTTTCTCCAGTCATCATCTATCCTCTATCGAAAGTAGTAGGTCTATTTCCTATTGAATTGAATATGCTTTTAGTCCTGAGTCCTGGGCGTTAATTATCCCGCACATATTGTTTTTGTCAAAATTCAGGCTTTGTATTTCTTATCCTCTGTACTGATGAACGGAGCCCTCCAATTATCCTGGAGACCTCATTTGACTGTTCCAACAATCGGCCAAATGTATCTTCATCCAAATAGCCGATATCTTTTGCGACGTAAAGCTGCGAGCGTACCTCGGCGCATGAGGCTTTGGCCATCGAGAGGAACTGGTGAAACTTGCCGATACGGCTTCTCTCAAAACCCTCTGCGATGTTCGACATGATAGAAACCGAAGCCCGTTGGATCTGACCGCTGAGTCCAAAATCCCTGGCAAATACTCCCTGGCGCGTAACCTCGTATATATCACGGGTCAGGGCCCGCGCTTTCTGCCAGGCAATCAAATCCTCGAATTTCTCAATCTTCATCATGCTCATCACTCAAGACTCAGGACTCAGCACTCAGGACTATTTGAGTGCCTCGGCGCCGGTGACAATATCTATCAATTCCTTCGTGATTGACGCTTGCCTCATTTTGTTGCGCAGAAGCGTCAGATTATCGATCATCTCCTTGGCGTTCCTGGTGGCGTTGCCCATAGCTATCATGCGCGAGCCATGCTCCGAGGCAAACGATTCCAGCATGGCCTGCAGAATCTTGGTCACGCAATATCTTGGCACCAGGCTGGTGAATATTTTCTCGGCGTCCGGTTCGAAAATGTAGTCCGTCACCGCTTTGTCATCGGCGCCGGCCGGTTTTTCAATCGGCAGAAAGCGCTCCAGCGTGCTCCTGTAGCTGACCATCGATACGAATCTGGTGTAGAGCAGCTTGACCTCGTCAACGTCGCCGCGATAGAACTTCTCCGTTATATCGAGGGCCAGGCGTCGGGTTCTGGTGAGATCGACCTTACCGCCGAGGTCCGTGATGGCAAAATCTATCGGGTATGACCGGCGCTTGAAATACTCATTGGCCTTCTTGCCAATTATGCCAAGCCTGACCGAACCCGGCGGGGCTTGACGCAAATATCTCACGGAGTTTCTGATCATATTGCTGTTATAAGAGCCGGCCAGGCCGCGGTCGGAACTGAAGACAACCAGCAGTGTGGTCTTAACTTTGCGTTCCTCGAAAAGAGGATGATGCAGGCCGGCCGCCGCCACCGCCAGCGACTCCAGCATCTGCTGCATCTTAAGGCCATATGGTCGGGCGGCCTCGACCCGAGATTGGGCCTTACGCAGCCTGGCCGCGGCCACCATTTCCATGGCCCGCGTAATCTGCTGGGTGTTCTCGATGGAGCGGATACGGCGTTTTATGTCACGCAGGGTCGGCATATTCTAACTATTGGCCAGATCACATCCTGGCCTTGAATTCCTCTTTGAATCCGGTGGCGGCATCCTTGAGCTTGGCGGCGACTGCATCGCTCAATTCCTTTTTGGTGGCGATCTCGTGATAGATATCAGCGTATTTTTCGCCGACATATTCGTAGAATTCCCTCTCGAATCGGCGGCAAACGTCAACTGGGAGTTCATCGAGGTAACCGTTGCCGGCGACCCAGATAATAATCACCTGTTTTTCCAGCGGCATGGGGACATATTGCTCCTGCTTGAGGATTTCCACCTGCCGGGCGCCACGGGTAAGCTGCCTTTGAGTGGCATCATCCAGATCCGAGCCGAATTGGGCGAATGCCGCCAATTCGCGATATTGAGCGAGGTCAAGGCGAAGCCGTCCGGCGACTTTCTTCATAGCCTTGGTCTGAGCATTGCCGCCGACACGCGAGACCGAAATGCCGACATTGATGGCCGGCCGGATGCCGGAATAAAACAGGTCGGCCTCGAGATAAATCTGGCCATCGGTGATGGAGATAACATTCGTCGGTATGTATGCGGAGACGTCACCGGCCTGTGTTTCTATGATGGGGAGCGCCGTTAGCGAGCCGCCACCAAGCTTCTCAGACAGCTTTGCGGCCCTTTCGAGAAGGCGCGAATGCAGATAGAAAACATCGCCGGGATAGGCCTCACGCCCGGGCGGACGGCGCACCAGGAGCGCCAATTGACGATATGCCTGGGCATGCTTGGAAAGGTCATCGTAAATGCACAGGGCGTGCCGGCCGGTGTAAAGGAACTCCTCCCCCATGGCGCATCCCGCATAAGGCGCGATGAACTGAAGCGGCGCCGGATCATTGGCGGAGGCTACAACCACGGTGGTGAATTCCATGGCGCCGTGCTTGTTGAAAGTCTCGACGACCTGCGCCACAGTGGATGATTTTTGTCCTATGGCAACGTATATGCAGAAAACATCCGAATCGCGTTGATTGATGATGGTATCGATAGCCAGGGCGGTCTTGCCGGTCTGGCGATCGCCTATTATCAGCTCGCGCTGGCCGCGGCCAATAGGGATCATGGAATCGACCGCCTTGAGACCGGTTTGGACAGGCTCCTTCACTGGTTGTCGCGAGACGACATTAGGTGCCTTCCCTTCGATTGGGCGATACTTTTCAGTAACGATTGGTCCCTTGCCGTCGAGGGGCTGGCCGAGCGAGTTCACGACGCGGCCAACGAGAGCCTCGCCAACGGGGACTCGGGCCACGGCCCCGGTGCGCTTGACGATGTCGCCCTCCCGGATACTGGTATCTTCGCCGAAAATGCAGGCCGCGACGGAATCCTCCTCGAGATTCAGCACCATGCCGATGATGTCATTGGGGAACTGCAACAGCTCCGACTGCATGGCGTCCTGAAGTCCCCAGATTCGGGCGATACCATCGCCCACCTGGAGTATGGTTCCAACCGATTCCATCTCCAGCCGGGTCGAATATTTCTCTATTTCCTTTTGAAGAATCGAACTTACTTCTTCCGGACGAAAAGCCATAAATAATTCCTCTTAATACACCTTGATCGCCATCAAATCGTGCCTGAGAAGGGCAATGCGATGGCGAATTGAGTGGTCGATGATTTTATAATTCAACTGGACAATTATGCCGCCTATAATGTTCCTGTCGATTTTATGAACCAGCTCGATCTTCTGCCTCGATAATTCCTCAAGCCGAATCTTGAGTCGGTTCTTGAAATCGTCTGTGACCGGTACGGCGGTGGTCACCCTGGCCCTGATAATTCCCCGGTGCCCCTCGACAAGTTTCTCGAACTCGACAGCGATTTCGCTCAAATATTCGATTCTCCCCTTTTCGATGAGAAGAAGCAGAAACGATAAAAGAGGCTGCGAAATCCGCGTCGTGAAAAGTGTCTTGATCAGCTCGACTTTGTGCTCGGTCAATACCTGGGGAGCCTCAAGGAAACCCACTAAGCGCTTGTCCTTCTCTATGAAAGACCGCAGCTGAAAAAGCTCGGAGGCTATAATATCAACCAGGTCCCTGGCAATGGCCACGTTGAACAGGGCATGGGCATAACGATGTGCGACCCGGGTTTCCCTCATCAGACCTTGTCAATCTCCTTCAGGAAATCATCGAGAAGGCGTCTCTGCTCAGCCTCGTTCAATCTCGTGGTGATTATCTTTTCGGCGGCTTTGATCGCCATTCCGACGACGTCATCGCGCAGTTGCACGCGGGCCTTGGCCACGTCGCGGGCTAATTCCTCGCGCGAGCGAGCCAGTATCCGGCGGGATTCCTCACGCGCCTGGTCCTTGACCTCGCCGGCGATACGGCTGCCCTCGGCCACCGCCTCCTGAATGCGGGCGCGGGCTTCGTTGTCTATCTCGCGCAGTTTGGCGTGATAGTCCTCGAGCAGCCTGGCGGCATCGCCTTTGATCTTCTCGGCCTCGCCGATATCGCCGGCGATCTTCTGCTTTCGCTGGTCGAGCATCTTGAGAAGCGGTTTCCAGGCAAAGGCCTTGAGAATCCATAGCGCCAGGAGGAAACCTATAATCTGGGTAACGATCAAACCCAGATCGAGATCGAGGGCTTTAAAAAAGTCCATTGTTCCTTCTCAAAATTAGGGCTTCAGCAACATAACGGCAACCAGCGCGTAGATGGTCAGAGCCTCGATGAAGGCCGCGCCGATGATCATGGCAGTTTGGATTTTTCCGGCGGCCTCGGGCTGACGGCCCATGGCCTCCATGGCGGCGCCGACCGCACGACCCAAACCCAATCCTGAACCGACAGCGGCCACTCCAACCGCCAGCGGCAAAAGAAATCCAATTGATGTTTCGGGAGTCATTATTTCCTCCTATAGATTAACGATGTTCTTCTTCATGAGTGGACATAAGCGAAAAGTAAATCGTCGTCAACAGTGTAAAAACGAGCGCTTGAACGAAGCTGGTAAGAAGCGCCAGAAAAATGAATGGCAGATGCAGCGGAATTCCAATCGGCATATGCAGGAAACTCAACAGCGTCACGCCAAGCGAGGCGAATATGGCCAAAAGCATCTCCTCGCCCGCGATATTGCCGAAAAGACGAAGCGAGAGCGAGACCGGACGGGCCAGCTCGCCAATAATGTGAAGCGGCAGATTCAGCGGCACCAGGAACCATTCGACCGCCGAACGGGGCGATCCCGCCAGGTGATGAAAGTAACCCAGCAAACCCAAATTTCGTATGCCCGAATACTGCACATACAGAAATACGCATATAGCCAGCGCCAGCGTCGTGTTAAGCTTGGATGTCGGGGAGAACATTCCCGGGATTAACCCGAATAGATTCATGCAGAAGATATAAACGAATAACGTTCCAATGAACGGCACATACTTGCGACCGTCCCGGCCAAGTATGCCGGTCACCACGCCCGCCAACGATTCCACCACCCATTCCACGAAGTTTTGCACGCCGCCGGGGATGATTGACCTCTTGCGATAAGCGAAATATGCGAGAATTCCCAGGAATAGCCAGATGACTGTCGAAAAGACGACGATTCGATATTCGTATATGAAATTGATCAGCGGACTTTGTCCCTGGCTGGCCTCGTGCAGAATCTCGATAATATTGGGGAATTCCGGCGCGTGCTTCTTCACAGTGTGTCCGGCGGCATTCGCAAGAGTATCGGCCAGGCCCTGGCTTTCAGCCGCATGCCCGGCCACATGGGCTGCCGTGTCGGTCAGCGCTTCACCATGCTCGGTCGTATTAATGAGCGCGAGAAAAGGCATGAGGAATTTATTCATGCTTTGTTCTCCGCCGGGCTGGGGTGGCTGTCAGCGGTGTCCTTTTTATCGAGGCCGAGGTACGTTCGGCTCAAGACTTTCAAGACCGAGACTATCAATATTCCCGAAAATCCCCACAACAGGCCGCCTATAGACATATAGCTCCAGGTCGCCAGGAGGTAGCCCAGGAAATAGAGCACCGGCAGTTTGAGGAAGAGGATGATCAATCCCACGACCCAATTTGGCTTTTCGGGCACCAGAAGGCTGATAATAATAATCTTAATTCCCAATAAATTGAGAGCGCCCCACACGGCGCCGAAAAGAACCGAAAGGGCAAAATTCATCTTAATGTAGATGGCGAAAAATGGGAAGAGGGCTGCGGCCAAAACCAGAGTTGTCTTGATAACTCTATCAATGAACTTCAGATCCACGTCGTTACTTGTCTTCCTTGATGATCTCTTTTATGAGTCTGACCGTTTCCAAGCCTCCAGCCCCCAGCCCCAGAAGCAGAAAAATCAGGGTCATGACCTTGTCGGTTCCGAATACCTTATCCAAATAGACGCCGATAAAATATCCGACAAATAGAGCCGCGGCCATAATCAGTGGGATGGTCGTAGCCAGAGCTATCTGGCGGAATCCTTTTTGCCTATTTTCAGGCTTATCGGGCACGGCAGTTCAATAAAACAGGGCCAATATATGCCCGAGTTTATAAACGTCAAGTGAAAAAAATATCAACATCCTGGATAAGCGTTCCGCCTTTCTACAACTCTCTGGCCTCGGGGCCGTCGTATTCATGCTCGATCACGCCGAAATTCCTCATCGGCTTCTGTCTGATCCTTTCCTCGTAGGCGTGGGCGACCAGGCCGACCGTTCGGGAGATGATAAAGAATCCCTTGCCCAACCGCCAATCGAATCCCATATCGGAGATAACCGCCGCAATGGCGCCATCCACGTTGATCGGGAGGTCCTTGCCATCCTTCTTGAAGGCGGCCTCGACTTCTTTGGCCAATCTTTGATGTTTCCCCGAAAATCTTAGTTCGTCGGCCATCCGGAAAAGACGGACCGTTCGAGGGTCGACATTGTGAAGCCGGTGGCCAAACCCGGGAATGCGAATCTTTTTCAAGGAGAGATCGCGCAAGAGGTCTTTGGCAACCAACCCCGGCTCACCATCCCGGCCGGTGTACTCCTGGAGGTAGCGGGCGCATTGCTCGATCGCCCCGCCATGCGATTCGCCAATCGTGAGTATTCCGCCGGCCACGGCAGCATTGAGGGGATTGCCGCCGGACATGATTATCCTGGCGGCCAGAGATGACGGCGGGGTGATTCCATGGTCGATCGAGCTTGTCAGGATAGCATCCATCATTCTGCCCTCCGCCTCGGTGGGGAGCTCGCCTTTCAGGATAAGATAGACAACCTCGGCAAAGCTCTTGCGACCCATGAGCTCGGCGATGTCGTATCCCTTGACACGAATCTTGCCGGGAGCGATACTGGTGATATTCGTTTTCGGTTTTTCGTCAGCCATATTAAATTTCCTCTTTCAGGCAACAGCAAATCCACAAACCGCCAAATTATATCCCCGCAAGAATTATAGTCAAACTGTTTTTTGCTGTCGATGCGACAAGATGGGCCACGCAAAGGTCAAATACGATGCAGAGCAGGTTAAAGCGGACGGACTTTCAGCTTGGCGGCGATGAGCTGGTCGTGGGTCAATCCCAGAAGGTATGACAGTTTGTGTGCAAGGCTGTCCTCGTGGTGGCTCAAGTTATCGTCAGAATAGATGATCTTCCAGATCGTTTCCAGGATTTTCAGACGCTCGTCCTCGGAGAGATTCTGGTTGAGAGTATTTGTGAAACCCCAGGTATCGACGCTGCCGTCAATCCTCTGCCTGGTCGTCGCCATTAATTCATCGACCTGGCTCGCGGACAAGCTGAATTCCTGACTCAATGCCCCGACAATGATCGCTTTCTCCCGTGGCGTAAATTCATCGTCGGAATCCGCTACTTCCATCATGATGGCGCACGTGGCAATACGGATATTATCATGGCGGGCGGACGGATCGCCCGGCCGAGAGTTGCTGCTTGATGATCCCTGGAGGAATTTCCCGAAAAACGACTGCATAATTCCCTTAATCGCGCGAGGCCCTGTCAAGTTCCGTGTCATCTGCAATTAAGGCAATCACACCCGGCTCTGTCAACAGCTTCATTTTGATTTGCATCATCTGGCCGTCAAGGATATATTGTTTCCCGGAGGCAAGGATGCTGACAGGTGTTCATTTTCTTCTGACCTACAAATGCATTTTCGAATGCGACCATTGTTTTCTGTATAGCGGGCCATCGGCCGAGGGAACTTTTACGATAGAGAATGTCAGGCAGGCTCTTCGGCAAATGAAGAATGTAGTTTCCATCAATTCCGCCTATTTCGAGGGCGGCGAACCATTCTTATATTACCCCCTGTTGATCGAATCGGCCAGACTGGCTAAAAGCATGGGATTCGATGTCGGAATCGTGAGCAACGCTTATTGGGCCACGACTTTCGAGGACGCTCTGATCTGGCTGGCGCCGCTGGCGGATATCGGCGTTGCCGACCTATCTATTTCCGACGATTCCTTTCATCATGAGGGCGTGGATGAAAGCCCGGCCAAGATCGCCCTGCGCGCAGCCAGAAAGCTGGGAATCCCATCCGATAGCATATGTATCGAGGCGCCGAAATCTGTCGACGAGAGCGCCGGATTGGGCGGCAAGATGGTTGTTGGCGGCGATGTCCTATTCAAGGGACGGGCAGTTGATAAACTGCTTGGTGATCTACCCCGGCTAAAATATACAAATTTCAGGGACTGCCCGCACGAGAACCTGAAAAGCCCCGAGCGAGTGCATCTCGATCCATTCGGGAATATCCATATCTGTCAGGGAATCGTGATAGGAAATATAAACATGATTCCATTGAAGGAAATTATGAATGGATATCATCCGGAAATGCACCCGATCATCGGACCGTTGATGTCGGGCGGGCCCGCCGAATTGGCGAGAAAATATGGTTTTGATATCAGTGGTGGGTTTGTCTCACATTGCCATTTGTGCTTTGAGGCCAGACGCGCACTCATGGATGAATTCCCGGAGTACCTGACACCCAAGCAGGTCTACGGCCGCTGAGTATCATATTTATGAATTGCCTATTAATTATCTGAAAAGATCATAAGCGATCTTCTTGTCCGGCTGTCCTGCCTGAATTGAGGCTCGTCTCCAAACGGCGTTTATCGCCCACGACACGGTCGAATATAGGCACAACCGGTCAGACAACGTCCCGGGCGAATGCGCGTTTTAGGCGAAAGTTCAAGAATAATGGGTTATAGCGTCTTATATGGCAAATTTCTTGGTGGGGTCCACCCTTCCGATTACAGGCCTGTAGAATTTTTCATAGGGAATGTCGCCCAGGCTTATGGCGCCAAGGTCCTTGCACAGCTTCTTTCTTATGTCCTCGAAATAGCTAAAGGCCGGACATTTGCCTTTCCTGTGGCCGACCCTCTTGTTTTCCGGCTTGGTGCAAATTGCCGGGTATACCGGGCCATCGATCGCCTCGATCACCTCCAGGAAAGTATATTCCTTTCGAGGTCTGGAAAGATAATACCCTCCAAAGATACCCCTCTGGCTCTTGAGCAGCCCGGCAAGGACCAACTCCTTGAGTATTTTTGCCAGATACTCCCGTGGAATACTTTCAGCCTGTGAGATCTCATTAATGGATGCCGGATGATCCCCGTTAACGGCCGAAATGTAAATCATAGCGTGCAGAGCATAATCAGCCTTGCTCGTAATCTTCATACGTTTTTCTCCCTTCTTGAAAATTAATCTTGGTTCTTCTCCCGGCTAATTTATGGCAGATACGGGTATGAATTGTCAATTAATTTTATGTCAAAAACGACAAATTATGGAATTTTAATATCGGAACCTTTTCCCGGCGGCATCGGCGGCAAGAGAGCTATTAATAGCGCAAATCCTTGCGGATGATATTCTCATGTGGGTGACGCGGATCTCTTGCCGCAAGCTTGCCGGCCGCACGGCTCGCCCCGTCTCCACAACTGTTCCTGCCCCTCGCGCCGGTTATCCGCCATTATGACGGCACACGCCCGACAGTTATTAGCGGTGAGCCCTGCTAAGATGAATATGCGCTGTGATACCTGATTCTCAGCCCGGTTGAGGCATTGCATAAAAGGCCAGCGCTTCTAATAGAGCTGGTCTTCCCGATCGCCCCCTCTCGCCTATCTTGAGCCTGTCTTCAGGGCAAACGACTTGTAGAATTTCTCGTAAGGGATATCATCGATAACAACCGAATCCAATTCCCTGACAATCCCCCGCTTTATGCGCTCGAAAACATTGAGAGCCGGACATGCCCCTTTTTTATGCCATTGCCGCCTGCTTTCCAGCTTCGTGCAGTTGGAGGGTTCGACCGGGCCATCCATGGCCTCGACTATGTCGAGAAAAGTGATTTTGCCGCGGGGCTTGCCCGGCAAATACCCCCCGTCCCTTCCACGCTTGGGCCTGAGAAGCCCGGCCTTCCTCAGTTCTCCCAGTATCTTAGCCAGATACTCCCTGGGTATATTCTCGGCCCTGGCAATTTCGGTAATCGTTGCAGGATGATGGCCTTTCAGAGACGCCACGTACATCATGGCGTGCAGGGCATAATCAGCTTTGTCAGAAATTTTCATTGGCTCTCTCCCTTTTTTTGACCGGTAATCCTCGTTCTTCTCCAGTTACTTTGATTCATGTCTCGGCTAAAATAATAGGACATCAGGGGTAATGAGGTCAATTGCCAAAAGACTATCGAAGGCAGGTTCGGGTTCTTGAGATTTCGGAGCCATCTGGCCCACTTCAGGTTACTAAATTCTCGATCCAAAGACCAATGTTTCGTTTTGAAACAGTGAAAAATCGAGCTCAGTCAGAAATCGGCATCATTCGTGCGATAATCATTATAGACCACCTATTTCAAGGAGGAGAGATGATAATTTGGTCTATCGTAATGTTCGCCCTGGGCGCCGCGGCCTTCCTGGACAGCTTCTATAATTTCGGGGGGATTTTCCGGCCGGCCAACGCCTTCCTTTTCATGTTGCTGTCACTGGGGATCCTGTTCAGGACAAGGATGCTGACGAAGCTGCGGAGAACCGAAACACTTGAGAAACGGACTGAGGAACTTCTGGTCAAGAACGCGGAACTTCAAAGTCAACTCGACCAGGCAAAGGGGTTTGCCGCCGATCAGAAGACCTCACAAAAGATATTATATTAATTTATCCTTGGCCGCATTATCGACCTGGGATTCAACCCGACTGGCCGGCTCAATCCGGGCCTCCAAGGCTCTACCAGAATCGGTTGATGCCTTCTGTCATACGATCTAAAGTTGCAGGCGGATACCGGGCGTCTCCGACACTGCCGGTTATCTCGATTTTCCCGTCGCGGCTATTTATCCTTGGACCTTGAATTTTCACAACACCCGCACTTTTCATTAGGGCGGATAAAGGTCCCCGGAAAGTAAATCGGGCTGAGAGAGGCCTTTATTCAAGAGACGTCATGTCTCGGCCTTGGAATGGAAGTGAGAAGTCATTTTCATTTGTTGGTAACTTTCCATATGAAACATGATATATGTTGCAGGCTTTTTGTATCATGCGATTCGATTGAAAATGAAGGGCTATAATGATGACGACACGACCGATTCGAAACTTTCGTCAAATCAGGACTTTTCGGGAATAATGCGCCTATCGAGACGCGCCCTCAGCTCATTATCGATATCGATTGCGATGGAATCCTTGAAATACCTGATCTTATTTAGATCTCTGATTTTCGAGAGCTCCTCCAAGATAGCCGAAACTTTCTTGACGGTTTTGATGACAGCTCGTGTCATCTCCGGAATTTGTTCGAAGGCGCGCTCTCTATCACCATTGTCATAAAGCAACTGCAAAAACTCACCTTGTCCGCTGATGCTCATGATTGAGTTGTTTATATAATGCGATAGGGTGGCCATGGCCATCCTCAAAGAGTCGAGCGTTGCCTCGGTACGGCTTTCTTCAAGCAGGCGACGAGAAAGTTCTTGCCGTTCCTTGAAAATTCTTCCCAACTCGATGTAAATATTGAAGAGCTGGTCATTCATCATGGATAGGCGCTTCAACCCCTCGGAGGGATCACATTCGAGACTGACATCGTAAAGAAAATGTTTCGGCATTACGCTGAAAATCTGATCGAGCTCCTTCATGTTAATTCCGAGACTTCTGCTGCAGATTTCGACATGCTTCAACCTGGAGGGGTCATTTCTGAGAGTCTCGATATTGATCTGCCTCAGGGACAGCAGATTATCCGCAAGTATTATTATTCTTGTCAATATTGGAAGATCGGGGACGTTATCCTCGTTCCGAGGATGATGATTCTTGATAACTTCTGTCAGCAATTGAGGCATGCCCCACTTTGCCGCAACCAAATGCCCGATTTCCTGATGATCCGTGTCATAGACCGACCTCTCCGCCTCGAGAACATCCATGCCGTCCGAGGCCATAGCCTGCGCAAGGGAGGCCTCCTCGGGAAAATAGCGATGCAGACATATGCGCCCGAAATCGTGTAACAGGCCGGCGATATAGGCTTTTTCTATCAATTCCACGTTATAAAGCGAGGCGATATATTGCGACGCGTTCGCGACCTCCAGGAACCGTTGCCACCTCATATTAAATTGCCTGTCGCTGGTAAATC
>MEWP01000125.1 GCA_001775395.1 candidate division Zixibacteria bacterium RBG_16_53_22
AGGGGGGACTCGAACCCCCACGGGTTTCCCCACCACCCCCTCAAGCCGCTCCGGGTCCTATAACAGCCATAAATCCTTTGTCTTATCGTATAGTTACTACCATGCCAAAATTACACATTCCGTAGATTTAGGGAGATTTCCGTAGGCTTCCGTAGAATTTGGACCAAAATGAGCCACTCGGGAACAAGTATTCGTCGGCTTTGACCACGCCAACATCGCCCGCTGGGAGGGGATCACCCATTCGCGGATGAGCCCTTGAATAATGCACCATGTTCAATATCATGGTCCCTAGCAAGATCCCTGTGAAGCAGGAGCGATCAACCCCATATGGCCTTAAAAAAATCCGAACTCTACTCCTCTCTCTGGGCCAGCTGTGACGAACTGCGTGGCGGCATGGATGCCAGCCAGTACAAGGACTACGTCCTCGTGCTGCTGTTCATCAAGTATGTAAGCGACAAGTACGCCGGCGTCCCCTTCGCGCCGATCACCATTCCCAAAGGCGCGAGCTTCAAGGACATGGTCGCGCTCAAGGGCAAGCCGGACATTGGGGACCAGATCAACAAGAAGATCGTCGGCCCCCTAGCTAGTGCCAACAAGCTGTCTGACATGCCGGACTTCAACGACGCCACCAAGCTGGGTAGCGGCAAGGAGAAGGTCGACCGGCTCACTAACCTGATCGCCATCTTCGAGAACAAGGCGCTCGACTTCTCTAAGAACCGAGCCGATGGCGACGACATCCTCGGCGATGCGTACGAATATTTGATGCGCCACTTCGCCACCGAAAGTGGAAAGAGCAAAGGACAGTTCTATACACCCGCCGAGGTCAGCCGCATCATAGCCCAGATCCTCGGCATCCGCGACGCCAAGACCAGCGCCTCCACCACTGTCTACGACCCTACCTGTGGCTCCGGCTCACTGCTGTTGAAGGTGGGCGACCAAGCGCGCACCGCCGTCACGCTCTACGGGCAGGAGAAGGACGCCGCCACCAGCAGCCTCGCCCGTATGAACATGATCCTGCACAACAACCCGACTGCGCTCATCGTGCAGGGCAACACACTGACCGATCCCAAATTCAAGGAGGGCGGCACACTCAAGACCTTCGACTACGTCGTCGCCAATCCGCCTTTCTCCGACAAGCGCTGGAGAACCGGCCTAGATCCCCTGCATGACCCTTACCAGCGTTTCCAACCCTTCGGCACGCCGCCCGCCAAGCAGGGAGACTACGCCTACCTACTTCACATTATTCGTTCGCTCAAGAGCACCGGCAAAGGCGCCTGCATCCTCCCGCATGGCGTGCTGTTCCGCGGCAATGCCGAGGCCGACATTCGCCACGCCGTTGTGCGCAAGGGCTATATAAAGGGAATCATCGGCCTCCCTGCCAACCTCTTCTACGGGACCGGCATTCCCGCCTGTATCGTCGTGATTGACAAGGAAGACGCAACAGCTCGCAAAGGCATCTTCATGATCAACGCCAGCGCCGGCTTTATGAAGGATGGCCCGAAGAATCGCCTACGCGCCCAGGATATCCACAAGATCGTAGACGTCTTCATCCGGCGACTCGAAGTGCCCCGATATGCACGCATGGTGAGCTTCGACGAAATCGAGAAAAACGAGTTCAACCTCAACTTGCCGCGCCACATCGACAGCCAAACGCCTGAGGACGTGCAGGACATCGTCGGCCACCTGCAAGGCGGCATTCCCGCTGCCGATGTCGATGCTTTGGTACGCTACTGGGCCGTCTGCCCGCAACTTCGGCAAACTTTGTTCAAGCCCAAACGGGCCGGCTATCTCGACCTTGCCATAGAGAAGTCGGCAATCAAGTCCGCCATCTACGAGCACCCAGAGTTCGCCGCATTCATCGCCGACATGAGTGCTCACTTCGTCGTCTTGCGGGAGAAAAATGCCGTCACGCTCAAGGCTCTGCCGATCGGTTTCCACCCCAAGGAGGTCATCGCCCGGCTCTCCGAAGAGCTGCTTGCCCACTATGCCGGCAAGCCACTGATCGACCCCTACGACATCTACCAACACCTCATGGATTACTGGGCTGCAACGATGCAGGACGACTGCTACCTCATCGCCGCCGACGGCTGGAAGGCCGAGACATATCGCATCTTCAAGAAGGACAAGAAAGGCAAGGAGAAGGATAAGGGCTGGAACTGCGACCTCGTTCCCAAGACCCTCATCGTCAGCCGCTACTATGCAAAGGAGCAGGCGGCCATCGACCAGCTCTCCGCTGAATTAGACGGCGTCAGCTCCAAACTCGCTGAGATGGAGGAGGAACATAGCGGCGAGGAAGGTGTGTTCTCCGACCTCGACAAAGTGAACAAGGCCAACGTCGCCGACCTGTTGAGAGAGATCAAGGACGACAAGGAAGCCAGGGACGAAGCCGCCGTGCTGAATGAGTGGATGAAGCTGCACAACGAGGAATCCGATCTCAAGAAGCGCCTCAAGGATGCCGAGGCCGATCTCGACGCCAAGGCTTATGCCCGCTACCCGAAGCTCACCGAGCCCGAGGTCAAGGCGCTTGTGGTGGATGACAAGTGGCTCACCGCGCTCGATGCCGCCATCCATGGCGAGATAGACCGCGTGAGCCAGCAACTCACCCGGCGTGTTAAAGAGTTGTCCGAACGGTACGAAACTCCGTTGCCGCAGATGCAGAGCCACGTGGCCGAGGCGGAGGCCAAGGTGAACCGCCACTTGGAACGAATGGGTTTCTCATGGAAGTGAAACTAGGATACAAGCAGACCGAGGTGGGAGTGATCCCAGAGGATTGGGAAATCAAACTCCTGCCCGATGTATGCCGCTTTCGTGGAGGGAAAGCACATGAGCAGCACATTTCTGACTTAGGGCGGTTTATATGCGTGACCTCGAAGTTCATTTCGACAGATGGAATTGTTCGAAAGTATTCGAGTGCGAATTTTTGCTGTGCCAAGCGGGATGACATCTTGATGGTCATGAGCGACCTGCCGAATGGCAGAGCGCTCGCTAAAGCCTACCTGGCCGATCAGGACGGTTTGTATGCAGTAAATCAGCGTGTTTGTGCTCTCACACCATACAGCGACTGCCCTAAGTATTTGTTCTATGTCCTAAACCGAAATCCCTATTTCTTGAAGTTCGATGACGGGGTGAATCAGACGCACCTCCTGAATCATGTTTTTCAAAAGTGCATTCTCCCTATCCCCCCTACTAAAGCCGAACAAGAATCCATCGCCGGGGTATTGAGCGAAGCGGACGCCCTCATCGAATCCTTGGATCAACTCCTCGCCAAGCAATGCAACATCATGCAAGGCGCCATGCAGGAATTGCTCACTGGCAAGAAACGCTTGCCAGGCTTCAGCGGAGAGTGGGATGTGAAGCGGCTGGGGGAGGTGGCAGAGATCGTAATGGGTCAATCGCCAAGCTCAAAATACTATAACAGCAAAGGGGAAGGTCTGCCGTTGATTCAAGGCAACGCAGACATCTCTGATCGAAAGACCATTAAGCGAGTATTCACAACAGATGTCACCAAGCGAGGTCGGTGTGGCGATATCCTCATGTCAGTCCGCGCTCCAGTAGGAAAAATCTCACGAGCTGTGTCCGACATCTGCCTTGGTCGCGGGGTATGTGCCATCCGTTACATAAACGACTTTCTCTACCATGCTCTAATTGCCAAAGAACCTATGTGGGCGATGCTCTCGAAGGGTTCAACGTTTGATTCGGTGAACTCAACCGATGTAAAGACTTTCGGCATCAAGATACCTAAGGACAAGAAAGAACAAACCGCCATCGCTGACATCCTCTCCGACATGGACACAGAGATCGCTTTGCTGGAAGCGAAGCTCGCCAAGGCCCGCCAGATCAAGCAGGGCATGATGCAGGAACTGCTCACCGGAAGGATCCGGCTAATATGAGCGATGTCGGCAAGCCGGAACGTGCCACGCAGAGGCGCATCGTTGCCCTCTTCCTCGACGAGTTAAAATACCGCTACCTCGGCGATTGGACCGACCGCGACGGCAACAGCAACATTGAGGAGAAGATACTCTCGGAGTGGCTGTCGAAAAGTGGCTACACCCCAGCCCAAATTAGCGTGGCGATCCACAAGCTGCGTACAGAAGCCAACAACCAAAACCGCTCGCTTTACGGAAACAACCAGGCCGTTTATAACCTGTTGCGCTACGGCGTGCCGGTAAAGATCGAGGCGGGCAAGGTTACGGATACCGTCCACCTCATCGATTGGAATGAGCCAGATAAGAACGATTTCACCATCGCCGAGGAGGTGACGCTCAAGGGCAACCACGAGCGTCGTCCCGACATTGTGCTGTATGTAAACGGCATCGCCATTGGCGTGCTGGAGTTGAAGAACAGTCGCGTATCCATCGGCGATGGCATCCGCCAGAACCTTTCGAATCAGCAGCCGGAGTTCAACGCGTGGTTCTTCAGCACGGTGCAATTCATCTTTGCCGGCAACGATTCCGAGGGGCTGCAATATGGCACCATCGGCACGCCCGAAAAATATTTTCTCACGTGGAAGGAGGATGAAGCGGACGATAGCCGCTTCAAGCTCGACAAGTATCTGCTCAAAATGTGCGGGAAGAATCGGCTAGTCGAGTTGATATACAACTTCGTGCTATTTGATGGCGGCGTGAAAAAACTGCCTCGTGTCCACCAATATTTCGGCATCAAGGCGGCACAGCGCAACGTATGCGAAAAAAAGGGCGGCATCATCTGGCACACGCAGGGAAGCGGCAAAAGCATCGTGATGGTGCTCTTGGCCAAGTGGATTCTGGAGAACAACCCCAATGCACGTGTCACGATCATCACCGACCGAGACGAGTTGGACAAACAGATCGATCGGATCTTCACCGAGGCCGGCGAGCCGATCAAGCGAACCAGCAGCGGACGCGACCTGATGACTCAGCTTGGCCAGGCAACGCCTCGTCTTCTCTGCTCGCTGGTCCACAAGTTTGGCCGCAAGGACGTGGACGACTTCGATGCCTTCATTAAGGAGCTGGAGGGGCAGCCTAGCCCGACGGTGGGCGAGGTGTTTGTGTTTGTGGATGAATGCCACCGCACGCAGAGCGGCAAGCTGCATCGTGTTATGAAGGCCATGATGCCCAACTCGGTGTTCATTGGCTTTACCGGAACCCCGCTGCTCAAGAAGGACAAGAAGACCAGCCTAGAAGTCTTCGGCAGCTACATCCACACCTACAAGTTTAGCGAGGCGGTGGAGGACGAGGTGGTGCTCGATCTCGTCTACGAGGCGCGGGACATCGACCAGCGGCTTGGTTCGGAAGAGAAGATCGACGCTTGGTTCGAGGCCAAGACCAAGGGACTCAACGATTGGCAGAAGGAAGAGTTGAAGCAGAAATGGGGCACGATGCAGAGCGTGCTCAGTTCCAAGGCCCGCATGGATCGTGTGGTGGCGGACATTGTCTTCGATTTCAGCGTCAAGCCGCGCCTGTCCAGCGAGCGCGGCAATGCCATCCTGGTAGCCTCCAGCATCCACGATGCGTGCAAGTATTTCACCTTGTTTCAGAAGACGTTGTTTAAGGGGAAGTGCGCACTTGTGACCTCCTACAACCCTTTGGCGAAGGATGTGACGAAAGAGGAAACCGGCGCCAACACCGAAACCGACAAGCAGTTCATCTTCAATACCTACACCGATCTGCTAGAGGACGTTGAAGCCAAACCGGGCATGACAAAGACCGAGACCTACGAGGAGAAGGCCAAAGCGTTGTTCATCAAGGAGCCGGCGAACATGAAGCTGCTGGTGGTGGTGGACAAGTTGTTAACAGGCTTTGATGCGCCTCCATGCACCTACCTCTACATCGACAAGTCGATGCAAGATCACGGGTTGTTTCAGGCCATCTGCCGCACCAACCGGCTGGATGGCGAAGATAAGGATTTCGGCTACATCGTGGACTACAAGGATTTGTTCAAGAAGGTCGAGAACGCCATCGCCGTCTACACCTCGGAATTGGACCACAGTGCCGGCGGGGCCGATCCCGAAGTGTTGCTCCAGGATCGCCTGACCAAGGGCAAGGAGCGCCTCGATGACGCCCTCGAGGTGCTTATCCTGCTCTGCGAGCCAGTCAACCATCCGAAGGGCGAACTGGAGCACATTCACTACTTCTGCGGCAATACCGAGATCGCCTCAGACCTTGCGGCGCGGGAACCGCAGCGAGCCGCCCTCTACAAGGGGACCGTCGCGTTGGTCCGCGCCTACGCCAACATCGCCGACGAACTGGAGCTCGCCGGTTACAACACCGGTGACATCGCCCGCATCAAGGGACAGGTCGACTACTACCTTAACGTGCGCGAGATCATCCGCAAGGCCAGTGGCGAGACGCTCGACCTCAAGGCATACGAAGCCGATATGCGGCACTTGATCGATACTTACATCGAGGCTGACGAGCCGCGGAAAATATCGCCCTTCGATAACTTAAGCCTCCTGGAACTGATTGTGAAGACCGGCATCGGCAATGCTATCACCACCCAACTCGGCGGTCTGAAGGGGAACAAGAACGCCATCGCCGAAACCATCGAGAACAACGTCCGCAGCAAAATTATCAAGGAGCACCTAAACGACCCGGCCTTCTATGAAAAAATGTCAGCGCTGCTGGACGAGATCATCCGGTACCGCAAGGAGCAGGCGGACAAGTACGAGGAGTACTTAAAGCAGATCGCGGAACTGGCGAAGAAGGTGGAGGCAGGAATAGCGGATGATACACCCAAGAAACTGGATACTCCGGGCAAACGCGCACTTTGGAACAACGTCGGTCAAAACGAGAAACTTGCACTGGCAATCGACGCAACGGTCAAGGAAGTGCGACATGATGGATGGCGGGGGGTTATGGCCCGCGAGCAAGTGATCAAGGCGGCGCTGTATGAGGTATTACAGGACGTAGCCGAGGTCGAACGCATCTTTCACATCATCAAGTCGCAGACGGAGTACTGATGCCCAGGAAGGTCAACCTTGGCGACATTCCGGTGGAAGTGGTGTTCAAGGACATTAAGAACATCCATCTCAGCGTCTATCCTCCAAACGGACGGGTGCGGATTTCGGCCCCGTCAAAGATGAACCTCGATTCCCTCCGTGTCTATGCTAATTCCAAGCTTGGATGGATCCGGAAGCAACAGCAGAAACTTCGCGAACAGGAACGTGAAACACCGAGGGAATATATCGATCGGGAAAGTCATTACCTCTGGGGCAAGCGCTATCTTCTGAATGTGATTGAGAACAAGGGAGCGCCATCGGTCGAGGTAACGCACAGCCGGTTGTTGCTGCGGGTGCGGAAGGACACAAATGACGAGAAGAAGCAGGACATTGTCGCCCAGTGGTATCGAGATCAAGTCAGAGCGGCAGTTTCCTCCCTGATTGCCAAGTGGGAGCCGCGTTTGGGTGTCGCGGTGGAGAAAATATTCGTGCAACAGATGAAAACCCGATGGGGCAGTTGTAATCCTCGCGCCAAGGCCATTCGCCTCAACACGGACCTTGCGAAGAAGCCGAAGGAATGCCTCGAATTTATTGTCGTTCACGAAATGGTCCACTTGCTGGAGCCAACACACAATGCGCGGTTTGTTGCGTTGATGGATCGCTTCATGCCGAGATGGCAATTCTATCGGGACCAGTTGAACCGCTTGCCGGTCAGTCACGAGGATTGGGCTTACTGAATCGCCATCCCCGATTGTGGTTACGGGCGTGTTAGGAAGTAAGAACGCCGCCGAGTTGCTCTTTATGCAGCGGCGTTGGAAGAAAAAGACCAATAACATGCTACCCGATGACGCCCCGCAGGCGGTTGGAGAGACTCCCTCCCTTGTTCCCGATCTCCTCCTTCGGACCTCGGTACTTGTCCGTGTGGGAGTACCCGCGCTGTTGATAGACTCATTGAGCACGGCGAATTGGATCACCTCCTCGGTCTCGGAGCAACGTTGACGTAACCATGTACACCCTTGTCGGTCTTCTCCATGAGGTCTGAGCGTTCGCGAAAACACTCAGGGTCGAAAGATTCCTTGGCGGGTTATGCACAAACTACGATGGAGCGCTTGGACGTTAACGAATCATATCCTTTATATATTCTTCAACTACATCGCTTTCTAAGACAGACTCTCTTAACTTGTCCAACAAATTGCTAGACATAGCTGATTTAATTCTAAGATGGCCAGATTTAAACTTTCTTTCCAAGTCCTTTATACTACGCGAGAAAACATGATTGCAGTCTATTGCGGAGTCCAGACTAAAATCTGGGTGAGTCCCCTTCTTGATTATTACGACGGTTTTCGATCGCCATAGCGAACGACTACTGACAATTTTTTCGACTTGGGAGGAAACATACAATAGTAATATGGGATGCTCGACGGCAGGATTCTTGTTTATGACGACAAAAAAATGCGGAGAGGGCAGTTCTTCATCTGCGAAAAAATAAACAGAACCCGGTTGGATCGTAGCCGAAATAGTGATGGGAGTTCTTGCGGCCATGGAGGGCTGCTCAGTCAGCCCAACATGGATTCGATCTTCGAAATCTCCTTCAGGCAATCTAACTTTGCCGCCTTCTCCTTTCCGGCCAGTTCGAAACACTTCTCCGCTCGACTGGGCGGGTCTTCAAAGAAATCTTCATACCGCATCTTTACGCGCGACGCCTTTTTTTCGACCAGCGCAGTCTCGTGTTTCTTCCACTCGGGGTAACGATGGGTAATCTTGGCAAGATCGAAATCTGAGAAACGTCCAAATTTCTCCCACGCGAACTCAAGGCTTTCCAGATCGCTATTGGAGAACACCTTGTTGTCATTTTCCGCCTTCGAAAGAACTTCATGTCCCTCCGGCGCGAGGAACAGGTCAGCATATTGGCGCTCGGTTTCGCCAAGAAATTCGCTGAATTCAGCTATGTCTTTGACGCTGGACGCCACAGGGCCATACGACATCGCATAATACTCATCGTTGGTAATCGGCCTTCCGAACTTTCTGAGATGGTAGCGATCTGCGAAGAAGATTAGCTTGAGCGCCTTCAGCTTGCCAATCCTTCCTCCAGATTTAATGGCGAGGAAGTTAATGGCTTGAGTTGCCTTCTTGTAGTTAAATTGCAGATGTATACACATTTTTACCAGAACCTCGCCCGTCCTGATCTAATGCCTTCTAATCGTTTCGGCTGTTGGTTTGCCAAATATTAGATGCCCTATATGCACGGAAGGCGCGAAAATGGCGCCTCTAGCATTCCAGGGGCCGAGAGGTTGCTACCTGTCCATACCATATCAGAGTGCCATGTTGCAAGACAAGACGAATTATTTCCCCTTGCATTTCCATCGAAATCATGTCTGGAAGTTGCGTTTGGGACGACGCGCTGACGACATCTTCTCAAGTATTCTCGCAAAGCGTTCGTCAATGTGCCGGCTTACGATTTCACCATGCTCATATGTGGTTCGCGTTATTTCACTTCCGTCAGATGCGTACATTCTGGATAGCCCGTGCAGTCTGTCGTTTGTGTATTCCATTTCTATGAATAGTCCCCCCTCATCGTAATAACGTAAAGATTTTCCATCCCTCTCATCATCCTTATAGTGCTCTTCAACGAGAATATTCCCTTCCGGACCGTACTCCCGAACCAATCCCTGTAAGCGTCCGGCGTGATATTCCGCCCGCCGAATAAGCGTCCCGTTCTCATCCCACTCGCAACTCAACCCCGAGAGTTCCCCACCTTCGTATGTTTCCTCGGTTTGTAGCTGACCGTTATCGTGCCATTCCCGAAAGATGCCACAGGGCTTTCCGTCAACGAATTCTCCCTCGTCACTCCTCTGGCCATTCTTGTCCCAATAGGTCCTCTTGCCATGAAGAACATCGTTCCCATCTCCATCAACGTAGTAAAACTCCCTCGACTTGATCCGTCCGTCATCATAACGCGTCTCGCGGACCTTGATCTCTCTGATAGTTTCCGACAAAGGATCCTCCGACGACGCCTCGACAATATGTCAATTATCTCATGGTATCTTAACTCGGTTTTCCCCCATGATGCACCCGACGTTCCCTCGTCAGAACATTATGCTCCCTCTCCAGCCCCTCATGTTTCCGCTCGATCGGGTTAAGGCAGGTACTACTCTGAAGAACCGTCGGTGGGATTTTGCTCGTGGTCGTCCAAGATTTCTAAACGCATCACACGCATTTTAACGTACGGGACTCGCCCCTCCTCTATTTTTCTTGATCCGGTTACTATTACCCTTCGATCCAGTGCCTTCTTAGCCAATACACGAAGATCTTCTTCAAAAGAGCATCTTATTTCATTGCTAGTATCCACGTTCCGCAAGATAAATGTCATTGCATCAAGGTCTATCTCACGAAGGTCTCCGACTGCTGTCTCTATTTTTTCCGCCGTTGTCCTATCTATTGCGTTATTTATCTTTTTGCGAGTCTCTCTCAGAAGGAGGATCGGTCTCCCAAAGGGAACCGACTTCCCGGAAATCTCAAGTTCATCAATTCTTCCCCTAGGTCTAGGAACTATTGGCTTAAGAGCATTCAGAACAATTCGGCGCTTCAACGGGTTATCAATGATCCGTTCGAGTGCCCCTTCATCCTCCAAAGACGCCGACCATGCGGCAACCTGTAGATATTCTGAGACGGATCTCTGAACTAATGAGCGATCCTCGCCAAGCTTTGGCTGAACTTCGATCGGGAGTCTCATCCCTACTCTTAAACTACCTGGACGTAAGGCTATAAGATTAAGGTCGCAGGCTTCTTTGATTTCAGATGTTGGACGTGTAGTCAAACGACCAGTTGCTATGTGTTCGGCGACTGCCTGTATCCCCTTTCGAAGGGCATCAATAATTTCCGAAAAAACACTTGTTGGGGCTTCCGGCCAAGAAATTCCAACCCCTCGTATTCGAACCCACAGATCCACCTCGTGGTCTTCAGCAATAGATATCCCCGCGTAATCGTCAACCTCTGCCTGGAGGCGTCGCATTTCCTCCAGCGGGCCCTCGACCATCAATGCATACATTTTCGGATCCTTGGGCCTGACATCAGACCGGAGATCAGCCAATACCCGATGCATCCGTTCTATCTGTTCGAAAACGTGGTGAAGTTGCGCATCATTTGTGATCACAGGTTCATCCTTAGGATTCCTTTGCGGAGTCCCGGTTGTTCTTTAACCCGAAGTTCCTCCGGGTTGCGAGCAGGAATCTCCTATGATGTCGTCAGGTTGGTTTGATTTTGCCGTGCAGCGTTCTGTCTACACCCGGATGGTGT
>MEWP01000126.1:0-6714 GCA_001775395.1 candidate division Zixibacteria bacterium RBG_16_53_22
AGTGCCTAGATAATGACCCCATTGAATTGGTCCAGAATCCATTTTCAATTTTGTTGAAGCCTTCTTCGGGGAAAAAGTTTACCGATATTTACGGGGATGATATCTATTCTGCAATCACGCTTCATATTACTAAGCTTGCCAGAGGAAAGGTCAAGCCAGTTAATAAATATCTTGAGGCATCGCAAGCAATAAAGACTATTCTAAAATGGAACGCGAATGCACGCCAAGAACTACTTAGGCTCCTACGAGAATAATGTTGGGGGTCGCGGCAGGTCTTGCTGGACAGATGGCCGCACCTGCCGCTCGTTTGCTGTCAAGTACAGAGACTTGACCGCACCGCTAAATATCATATATTTACCTCATGCCACATCGCGTCCTGTTCATCTGCACCGGCAATTCGGCCCGCTCTATCATGGCCGAGGCTATCCTCAACAAGCTCGGCCGGGGCGAGTATGTCGCCCAATCGGCCGGCGCCAAACCATCGGGCATAGTCAACCCCTTGACCATCGAGACCCTCCGCGTCCACGGTCACGTTACCGATGGCCTCTACTCCAAGCCCCTGGACCAATTCCTCGGCCAGGATTTCGATACCGTTATCACAGTTTGCGACAACGCCCGGCAATCCTGCCCTATCTGGCCCGCCAGACCAACAGCGGGCAAGTCCGGCCAAGCCCGCATGTTGCACTGGAGTATCGCCGACCCCGCCGAGATCAGATCCTCCGATGACGACAGGAAGGCATTTTTCGAAAGAATCTACAGGGATATAGAGCGCCGGATTAGGGCATTCATAGCGAGTAGCGAATAGCGAGTAGTGAGTAGAGATCAGGAAAAAGGAAAAAGGGAGGGAATCCAGTAGCCGAATAGGCGGGGCTTTTTCCGGCAAAGCCGGAACCTTGACGCAGCCCCGCTGGGCGGCATCGAAGATGCCGCGCCTGAAGATTCGCGATATTGTTTTCTCGTAGGAGCAATACATGCCTTGCCCGCATTAGAGGAGGCCAAGGGGCCCACTTGGGCCGCCCAATATACGGGGATATCGAGGGACACATTAGGAGATTTCTTTCTCATTCTGCGACGGCTAACCACAACGAACGAAAAGACGATACGACTCCCTGCCAATGACATCTTCTGAAGTCTGAAATATTAGATTTCTATCATCATCGATTTCCTTGATATTACCGCCCCAAAACCACATATTACGGCCTCGGAATCGAGTCGTTCCGACCTGTGTTTGGGTATAGACAGGGGAACTTGCTGACGACGAAAACTTTTGAATCGTCAGGTAGATAATCGATAGTCATGAGGCGACGGTTCCCCGGTTGAAGGTTACGATATATTCTCAAAAGGAGATAAGATGACTGTTTACATCGATGGCCAGACCATGAATATAGAAAAGGTGGAAGATATCGCTCGCAAGGGGGCCCAGGTGGCTTTTTCCGATGACGCCAAAGCCAAGATCAAGCGCTGTTGGAATGTAGTCGAGGCGATGGTCAAATCGGGCAAGGCGATTTACGGTGTCACTACCGGTATCGGCGAATTCGCGCGCATCCGTGTCAGCCCCGAGGAAGGCTCGCTGCTGCAGAAAAACATTATCTACAGCCACGCCGCCGGCACCGGCGATCCCTTTCCCGAGCCGGCCGTACGCGGTGCCATGGTGCTTCGGGCAAACGTGCTGGCGCGCGGCAACTCCGGCGTGCGCCTCTCTACCGCCGAGGTCTTCACCAAGATGCTCAACTGCGGAGTTACGCCGATGGTATTCGAGAAAGGCTCAGTCGGAACCTCCGGCGACCTCTCGCCACTCTCGCAATTGGCCGAGGTTTGTATCGGCGAGGGCAAGGCCTACTACAAGGGCGAGCTCCTGGATGGCGGCGTCGCCATGAAAAAGGCCGGGATCGAGCCGATCCAGCTCACCTACAAAGAAGGCCTGGGCCTCATCAACGGCTCCCAGATGGTGACCTCAGGCTCGGCGCTGCTTTTGGTTGACGCCCGTCGGTTGCTTAAGAACGCCATGATCGCCTATGCCATGTCGATCGACGCGCTCAAAGGGGTGCCGTCGGCATACGACGCCCGCCTGCATGGTTCGCGGCCATTCTTGGGCCAAAATGCGGCAGCCCACAGTCTGCGCATGTTGATGGCCGACTCCGAGATTATCGCCGATAAATCAGGCAAGGTGCAGGATGGCTACTCCATGCGCTGTACCCCGCAGGTCCTGGGACCATCGATAGATTGCTGGTTCTACGTGCGCGACCAGATCGAAACCGAGATGAACTCCTCGGCCGACAATCCGCTCTTTTTCCCAGATGACAACGCCTATCTGGCCGGCGGCAATTTTCATGGCCAGCCGCTGGGCATGGCAATCGATTTCCTGTGTATCGCGATGTCGGAAGTAGCCAACCTCTCCGAGCGCCACACCAACCGTCTCCTGAACCCGGTACTTTCGGGACTCCCGGATTTTCTTGTCGATGGACGTGGTGTCAACTCCGGCCTGATGGTGGCCCAGTATACGGCGGCGGCGCTGGTCTCCGAAAACAAAATCCTCTCGCACCCCGCGACGGTTGACTCTATCTCAGTCTCTGCGGATCAGGAAGACCACGTGGCCATGTCGCCGATCGCGGTGCGCAAATGCGGCGAGATCCTGCGTAATGTCGGCGCGGTTCTGGCGATTGAGATGTACGCGGCGGCGCAGGCGATGGATTTCCGGAAGCCCCACAAACCGGGCCGCGGCACGAGAATCGCTTACGATGTCATTCGCCAGCACGTCTCATTCCTCGAAAAAGACCGGGTCCTTTATCCCGATATCAACAAGATCGCCGAACTGGTGCGAAACAGCGCCATCCTTGACGCTGTCGAATCCGGAATCGGCGAACTGCCCCTTAGATTGAGCTGAGATACTCGTAAATTTGTACAAAGGCGTCAGGTATAAGCCTGACGCCTTTTGGTTTGGCGGGTGCTTTAACGGGTCATTGTAGTCTTCAGTTGGGCAGGGGCAACTCTCGACTTCTGAAAATTCAAGGTTTGTTGCCATGGCGGTCTCGTCTATGAACGGTGCTCAGCCTAACTAACCAACTGTTCCAATTGGTAGCGCCTGTAGAGCCTGGCGTACAGGCCCTGCGCCGCGATCAACTCATGATGCCTGCCGGACTCGATAACGGACCCGTTATCGAGCACATAGATGCGATCGGCGCCTTCCAGCGTGTCGGTTCGATGCGTGATTAATATGACCGTCATGCCCGGGATGGCGTTTTCCAGGTTCCGCCAGAGCGCCGTCTCTGTCTGCGAATCGAGCGCCGAGGTACAATCGTCGAGGATCAATATCCTGGGCCTGCCGGCTAATGCTCTGGCCAGCCCCAGGCGTTGTTTCTGCCCGCCCGAAATCGACATGCCCCGCGTACCTATTTGTGTATCAAGCCCCCGCGCAAAACCGTCGATATCCACCGCGAATTGCGCGACCTCGACTGACCAGCGGACATCCGATTCGCCGACCCATTCTCGCCCGAAAACGATATTGTTACGGATGGTATCCGAGAAAAGGGCCGGCTCCTGAGGCACGTATCCTATTTGTCGCCGCAGCGAATCGAGCCTATAATTCCTGATATCATGTCCATCCAGATAAATACTACCCTCAGTAGGGTCGACCAGCCTCGGGATCATATCGACCAGCCAACTCTTGCCCGAGCCAACTTTCCCCACAATTGCGATTTTCTGACCAGCCAGGACTTCCAAAGTGACGCCGCTAATTATCTTGCGCGGGCTTTCGGGAAGCGAAAATCCGACATCGGAGAAGGCCAGTCGCCCCTTGATATCATCGGTTCTAAGTGTGCCCTCGTCCGTCACCATCGGCGCCACCTTCTCCAGCTCGATCAGGCGCTCGATCGACACCGCGGATTGCCGCGATTTCACCAAGAATTGTCCGATATCGAACATATTGAATGTCAGGTAGACAACGTAATAGATGAACGCCACCAGCTCGCCGGCACTCAGGGAAGTTTTCATGACCATGAATCCCCCGGCCAATAGCACGATGATTGTCCCAAATTGCCAGATATACATATAGAGCGAGTCGACCACCGTGGTAGCCTTGATAGCGGAAATTTCAGCGTTTCGCCTGTCACCGATTGCTTCTGAGAACCGCTTTTTCTGATCGCTTTCTCGCACGTAGGCCTTAATGACCCGGACCCCTGAAAAACAGGCCTCCATGAGGTCGTTGAAGCGCGAGATCCTGGTCTGCAGATGGTCGAAGCGCTTATCAAGCAGCGTGGCGCTCTTGAAGAATATGATGATCAGAAGCGGCAAGGGCGCCGCCGACCAGAGAGTCAGCCAGGGATTGATCGAGGCCATCATGGCAATCGTGAAAATTACCATCAGCAGGGCCTCGTAAAAGCGGAATATCCCCGAACAGGCAAACCAGGAGAGTTTCTCGGCCACGTCATCGGTCATGCGCGTAACCAGGTCGCCGACTCTGAATTTGTTGAAGAAGTCCGGCCCCTTGTCAAGCACCCTGCGAAAGGCATCCTGGCGGAAGAGCCATTCCAGCTTGAAATTCATCCAGGCTCGATGCGACTGCACGAAGCTGTACAAGATGGTCGAAATCAATCCAAGAGTAATCAGCGCCAGGGCGAACGTGGCGGCAAGGGAAAGGCCAAGCTCCTGCCCGAGTTCGACGAGAATCGTGGCGAACTTGTTATTCGGCGCTGTGCCGGTCTTTATCAGGTCGACCGAAAACTCGATGAGCCGGGGAATCGTGACCTGCATGACCCTCTGAACCGGTGTCAGCAAAATCAAAACGGCCAAGACATAAGGATATTTCTTATAATATCTCCAGAACCACTTTATCTTACTTAGCATTTGCCATTGCTCCATTCTTGAACTGCAAGTGGAATAGCTTGGAATAGTAACCGCCCGCCAGGATCAGCTCAGTATGTGTCCCGCGTTCGATTATCTCGCCGTGCCGCAGCACCAGAATCTCATCGACATCGAGTATTGTTGAAAGACGATGAGCGATAACCAGCGAGGTTCTACCGGCCAGCAGCCGCCGCATAGACTCCTGAATCGTGCGCTCCGTCTCGGGATCGACCGAACTGGTGGCCTCGTCAAGTATCAGAATATCGGGTTCGGCATAGAGGGCTCGCGCGAATGATAGGAGTTGCCTTTCGCCGCGGCTGAAATTCGCTCCCTTCTCCGAAACCTCGGTCCGGTAACCTTGGGGGAGCCTGCGGACAAACTGATCCGCCTCGACAATTTTGGCGATAGCCGCCACCTTCATTTCCGGAACTTCGTTGGATTCCAGCGAAATGTTGGAGGCGACATCGCCGGGGAAGAGGATGATATCCTGCAGTACCAGCGCGAACCTCCGCCGCAGATCTTCTTTGCGGATATGGCGTATGTCGATTCCGTCGACGGTAATCCGGCCTCTCTGGGGGTCGTAGAAGCGCAACAGAAGTGAGACCATGGTCGACTTTCCTCCGCCCGTGACACCGGCCAGGGCCACCCTTTCTCCTAAAGGAAGCTCGAACGAGACGTTTCTCAAGACATAATCATCGTCGCCGTTATACGAAAACCAGACATTTTCAAAGCGGATCTCCTTCTCGAATCTCGGCCAGGATACCGCATCTCTGGGTTCCGGCAGTTTCTCGTCGCACGCCAGCAGCGCAAATATCCGTCTGGCCCCGGCCATCGCCTTCTGGATATTGGCCAGTTGTTCCGAGGCCCGATGTGTCGGTTCAAAGCCGCGCCAGATGAGGATAATAAGCATCCCTACCGTGCCGACGCTGACCTCGCGCGTGCCGGCCCAGATCGCGCCAAAATACAGCACCAGACCGATTGCCACGTGTTCGAATAGAAAGACCGTGTTGAAAAATATTCCCGCGGCAATGTTCACGAAGGAGTCGTTTTTGAATTTGAGTCTGCTGGCCTGATCGAGTCTTTCTCTGGCATAGGGCGCGCGGCCAAATACCTGTAAGATCGAAATGCCGTGCAGGAATTCGGTTAGTCGGGCAGTCACATCGGCCATCCTCTTGCGTACGGCCAGGTATCTCGGACCCGTGATCCGCACGTAGATCACAATCAGCGCAAATATGATTGGAAGTATCGCCACCAGGATGAGAGTCAGACGCGGGCTGTAGTAAAGCATGATCGAAAATATGCCGACCACCAAAATCAAATCGCCGACCAGCATGACCGCGGTATTGGTGAAAAGCATCCGAAGCGATTCCGTGTCCGATTCTATTCGTGCCATTAGACGGCCAATCGGGTTCCGGTCGAAATATGACACGTCCAGCGAGAGAATGTGATCGAAAAGCGCCTGTTTGAGTTCCACCATGACATCCTGCCCGATTGTCTCCAGCCTAATCGTTTGGATGTATTGAAGCAACAGAGTTGTCGCCTGTATGATTCCGATCGCCAGCACTGTTAGAAGCAATCCGCCCATGTCGCCCGAGGCGATATCGATATCGATGGCGCGTTTGAGAAGGATCGGCCATAGCAGCGACAGCACCGTGGTCACGGCCAGTATCCCCAGGCAGAATGACAGGCTCTTGCGATGTTTATATAAATATGGCAGAAGTCCCGCGAACGCCTGGCGGGGTGTCACGGATCGTTCGGAGGCGCGCATTTCCTCATTTTCGTAAAATTCGCCTGACATTTGATTTCCTCTAAATTTCGTTCATCTCGTCGGGCGGGATTAAAAAACCCGCCGGTCCATTCGGGAGCGGCGGGTTA